>NZ_JBHWUU010000028.1:0-91560 GCF_042737375.1 Streptomyces sp. NPDC060000 | reverse complement strand
GCCCGGGTGACCGCGGATCCGCGCGTGCTGCACGGCCCGGGTGAACGTGTTGTACCGAACACATGAGCCCCCCGTGCACCTGCTGTCACACCCCGGGCGTACGCTGTATGGCTGTCATGGCCGCACCTGCCGCTCCCCCGCGACACAGCGGCACGGTCGGCCGTCACGGGGGAGACGACGGGGAGTCAGCGGTGTCCGAAAGTGTGGGGGCTTTGCTCGGCAGCCCATGGATCTACGTGGTGGTGGGCCTGTCGGTCCTCCTCGACGTGTTCCTGCCGGTGCTGCCCAGCGGGGTGCTCGTCATCACCGCCGCCACGGCCGCGGCGGCGGGCTCGGGCGCGGCGACCGGGCAGGTCCCGCACAACGTGCCGGACATCATGGTCCTGATCCTCTCCGCGACGACCGCCTCGGTGCTGGGCGACCTCGTGGCCTACCGGCTTGCCTGGCGCGGCGGTGAGCGCCTGGACCGGGCGATCTCCCGCTCCCGTCGGCTGACCACCGCGCAGGAACGTCTCGGCGGCGCGCTGGCCCGGGGCGGCGGCGCTCTGGTCGTGCTGGCCCGCTTCGCGCCCGCCGGCCGTTCCGTGGTCTCCCTCATCGCGGGCGCCGCCCATCGCCGCCCCCGCGACTTCCTCCCCTGGTCCGCGCTGGCGGGCCTCTCCTGGGCGGGCTACAGCGTCGCCCTCGGCTACTTCGGCGCACACTGGCTGGGCACGACATGGCTGGCGACGGGGGTGTCGGTGCTCGCGCTGTTCGGAGCGGGGGCCGGCGCGGCGTACGTCATGCGACGACAGCCGGCGACGTAGGACGCGACGACCCGAACGGGGTGCGCGCCCCCGCGCGCCGCCGGCCCGGGCCGACCCCCGCCGCAGGCCACGTCTGCCCGGACCGCGCCGGACCCGCGGCGCGGAGGCGCCCTGCGCGGGCCGGAGCGCCGGACTTACGGCTTGAGCGGCACCGGCCCAGGCAGCGCCCACCGCGCCGAACGCGTCCCGCCCGGGCAAACCCACGGTTTGGCACGCGCATCCCGCCCGGGGCGGGCCCATGGCGCGGGAACGCGTCCCGCCCGGGGGGCCTGCGGCGGCGGAGCCCTATGTGTGTGCTGCCGCGCCCCGGCCTGCCCCGCGAACCTCCAGCCGTGGCGCGGACGCGCCCTGCGAGGGCCGGACCCGCGGCGCGGAACGCGTCCCGCCCGGGGGGTCTGCGGCGGCGGAGCCCTATGTGTGTGCTGCCGCGCCCCGGCCTGCCCCGCGAACCTCCAGGCCGTCCAGCAGTTCCGCCGTGGCCGCGGTGATGGCCTCGACCGCTCGCTCGAACACCTCCCGGTTGTGCTCGGCCGGTGCCCGGAAGCCGGACACCTTGCGGACGTACTGAAGGGCTGCGGCGCGCACCTCGTCCTCCGTGGCCTGCTCGGGCAGGGCGGGGGGACGCAGCGTCTTGATACTCCGGCACATGCCCTCCAGTCTGCCCCTGCACCCGGCCCCGTGCCATGATCACCTCCGAGGCGGCCACCGCACCCGCGGGGCCGACCGACGAGAGGAACAACAGCACATGACGAAGGACATGCTCAGCGTCGCCGTTCTAGGCCCCGGCGGCGTGGGCGGACTGCTCGCGGCCCTGCTGTCCCGCGCCGGCCACCGGGTGACCTGCCTGGCCCGCGAGGAGACGGCCGCGTCCCTGCGCACCGACGGCATCCGCGTCCGCAGCACCCCGTTCGGCGACTTCACGGCCCGGGTCGAGGCGGACACCGAGCTGCGCACACCGGTCGACGCGGTACTGATCGCCGTCAAGCACACCGCCCTGGACGCGGCGCTGGCCCGGATCCCGGTCTCCGCACTCGGCGAGGACACCCTCCTCGTGCCGTTCCTGAACGGCGTCGAGCACCCGGCGGTGCTGCGCGCCCGGTACCGCCCGGACCGGGTGGCCCCGGCCGTCGTGCGGGTCGAGTCGACCCGGGTCGCGCCGGGCGTGATCGAGCACGGGAGCGGCTTCGCGGAGATCGACCTGGCCGGCGACGCCGTGCCGCGCCCGCGCCTCGACGCGCTCGCGCGGGCGCTGGAGGCGGCCGGGCCGACCGTCCGCGTCCTGCCGGACGAGACGGCCGCCCTGTGGGCGAAGATGGCCTTCCTCGCACCCTTCGCCCTGCTCACCACCCGGCACGGTCTGCCCCTGGGCGAGGTCCGCACCCGGCACCGCGCGGAACTGACCGCCCTGGTCGAGGAGACCGCCGCCGTCAGCCGCGCCTGCGGAGCCCCCGCCGACCCCGCCCGGGCACTCCAGCGCTACGACTCCTTCGCCCCGGCCACGAAGTCCTCGATGCAGCGCGACGCGGAGGCGGGGCGTCCCCTCGAACTCGACGCGATCGGCGGGGCGTTGCTGCGCGCGGCCGAGCTGCACGGGGTTCCGGTGCCGGTGGCCACGCGCCTGGTGCGGGAGTTGGCGGACGTTACCCGGTAGTGGCGGCGGGTTCGGTGCGCAGGTCGACGTACCAGTCGTTGGATCTGATCGGGTTCCCCTTCGGGTACTCGAAGTCGGCCTGCCCGAGCAGGGTGAACCCGGCCTTGCGGCACACCCCGTTGGACGCGGCGTGCTCCACCTTCGGGAACGCGTGCAGGGCCGGGTGCCCGCCCTGGCCGGCCAACTGCCGTACGACGTCGACGAGCGCCCGGGCCGCCGTCGCGGCGAGCCCTCTGCCCTGGAACTCGGGCAGGATCCCCCAGCCCGTCTCCCACACCTGCCCGCCCCGCCACTCGCGCTCCCAGTATCCGATCGAGCCGACGGTCTCCCCGGTGTCCGCGAGCGTGACCCGGTACATGCGCCCGGCGAACGGTTCGACATAGCGCCGATGCCGGTCGGCGAGTTTCTCCTCGCTCTCCGGCCCGCCCAGCTGCTCGGTCATCCCGGGGCTGTTGGACCGCCGCAGCAACCAGAGGTCCTCCTCCGCCCAGGGCACCAACCGCACCTGCTCCACGTCCCGTCGATCCATACGCGTCACCCTAGGCCGTGGGTCCGACATCGGCGGTCGCGTGCCGACGTGCGACGCTGCGGGGGAGGAATCAGTCAGCGCGGCTCCGGGCGGAGCCCCGGCCGCGCGCACGACCCCACCGCGGGTGGGGAGTGGAGGGAAGCCAGTGACCAGCCACGCTCCGCGCGGTCCCGCTCCGCACGGCCCGGCCGCCGCGCCGCCCGTCCTCGCCTACGACGGGGACTGCGGCTTCTGCCAGACGTCCGTCGACCGTATCCGCGGCCTCGCCGCACCGGCGCTGGAAGCGGTTCCGTGGCAGTTCCTGCCCGCGGAGTCGACCGCGCCGTATCTCGAAAGGCTGGACCGGGAGGTGCTGTTGCTGCGCGGCGGCACGGTACTCGCGGGCGGGGCCGACGCGCTGGCCCGCTGGCTGGCCACCTCGCCGTCCGCCGCGTACCGGGCGCTCGCCGCCGTCCTGCGGCTGCCCGGCCTGCGCGTCTGCGCCCGCGTGGTCTACCGCTGGGTGTCGCGCAACCGCCACCGCCTGCCCGGCGGCACGCCCGCGTGTGCGGTGCCGCCACACGGCGAGTGAGGCCCCTTCGCGGGTCGTCACGGCGTTCCCCCCGGGGCGCCGTCGACCGTTCGGCGGAAGTTCCGGGACGCGGCCGTCAGACGACGTCGTAGGTCAGGTGGGTCGAGGTCGACGTCGGGGTCACGCTCCGCCGCACCAGCGTGCGCGGCGCTCCGCCCGTGGACAGGGGCGTCCCGGCGCCCAGCACGACGGGCGCCAGGTGCAGCGTCAGCGCGTCGACCAGCCCGGCGGCGAGCGCCGAGCCGACGGTGGCGCCGCCGCCCATGAGGACGACGTCGAGATCGTTGCCGCTGTCCGAGGACGCCGCCTCGGCGCGCTCGCGCGCGGCGGTGACGGCGTCGGACAGACCGGTGGTGACGAAGGTCCAGTCGAGGCCGGCGAGCCGGACCGACCCGGGCGGCGAGCTCGTCACGACGACGAACGCGGGCCTGCCCACCTCGCCGGCGCCGTAGCCGGTCGTGTCGTCCCATCCGCCGGGCCCGTCGACCACGTCGAAGAGCCGCCGGCCGAGGACGACGGCGCCCGAGCGGTCGGTCGCCTCGCGCAGGACCCGGCGGTCGTCGGGATCGTCGGAGAACGCCCAGGTGTGCAGGGCGTCTCCGCCGGTGCCCAGACCGTTGTCAGGACCGGGGTCGGGTCCGGTGACGAAGCCGTCGAGGGAGACCGAGATGTCGGCGATGATGCGAGTCATACCAGGACGGACCCGATCCGCCTCCCGAACTCATCGCCCGGGCGCGAAAACGTGCCGGATGTACGGAGCCGGGTGGCACTCCAGGCGCAATCGAACATGCGTTCACAGGAACACCCCCCAAGGAGCTCGCTACGCAAAATCGAACAGGCGTACCATTGCCGGGTGGCTACGACCTATGACTTTCCCAGCGACCTGCGCGCCGGTCAGGAGGAGCTGCATCAGGTCAGGGCCGAGCTGTCGGCCCTGCTGAAGCGGCTGCCCTGGTCGGTCGAGCCCCTGGACGGCTTCAGTGACGACGCGGGCTGGCGGAAGGCCGAGCGCCCCGCGTCGCCCGGCTGGACGGCCGACGAGCAGGCCGAGGTGGAGAAGCTCCGCAGACGGGAGCACGAGCTCGCGGTGTTCGTGACGTGCCACCGCTTCTGGGTGGAGGTCGCGGTCCCGGACCGGGTGGGGGCGCGCATGAGCCTGAAGCACGCGCACGAGATGCCACCGGGGGACAGCGACTAGCACCCGTCTATTGGAGTACGTGCGGGTTCCTTCAAGGCTGTGTGACACGGCGGATCCGCATCTCAGCAGCTAGATCGCTCTGTGGCGGGCCTTCACTCGAAGGTGTGGGATCTCCGTAGTAACTGGCAGATTCCACGGGTGGTGCCTGCAATTTCCGGGATCGTGTCAGATTCCGAAAGTCGCCTGCTGAGGCTCCTCAGCCCTGCGGGGGATTCCGCCGCTCCGGTGGACCCGGCAGCCGTAGCGGTGGAGTCCGGGCTGGCGGACGTCGTGACGCTACAGCGCCGTCGGCAGGCCCGGGTTTCCGCGCATGATGAGGAGAGTTTCTTCCTCGACACGCTCTCGGAGTACCAGTGGGCCCGGGACGCGGCAGGGCTGGCACCGGCCACCCTTGATGGTTTGGTCAAGCCAGTCATCGAAGTATGCAACTACTACGGCACGGTTCCCTGGCAGCTGTCGCCGAGGGAGGTCGACCGGTACTTCGCGGGACCTGGGAAACGAGCGTCTTCGACTCTGCGCGCGAAGATCAACAAGATCGACGCGTACTTTGCCTTCCTTGAACAGCGGTATGCCGGCGAGATCATGCGGCGCTTCGGTACTGCCGTCGAGTCACCGATCGACCTGTTCAACCGGCCCCGGTACCGTGGGGACTTCGGGCTTCGGATCCCGCCATCACAGACGGCGATGCGCGACTTCTTCTCGCGCTGGCGCGAGGACCTGCCGAACACGCGGAAGTTACTTCGTCGCCTGCCGCGACTACGTGATGACCAAGGTCGCGTACCTGTCCGGTGTCCATGCCGCGGAGTGGTGCGGGGTGCGCATGGGTGACATTCACTGGGAGTACGGCCAGTGGGGTCGCTTCGTTGTCCAAGGTATAAGTGCCCGCGCTTCCGGGCCCCGGCCTCGCGAGGCGTACCCTGTTCCAGCTCGCGAGGCGTACCTGTTCCAGGAGGGGCGTGCCCTGTTGTGGTGGTACATCGAAGAGATCCGGGGCAAGTTCGGGGACGACGCCGAACACCCACGGGCGCCTCTGTGGCCGTCGGAACGCAAGCCGACTGCGGTAGCCGCTCTGAACCTGCCGATCGCCCCGGCGATTGTCCCTTCTGCCTTCCGGCGGTCGCTGCACGCCGCGGCTACGAACTACCTCACGGGCCCGGTCGCCGACCTGTTCCCGCACCTGCTGCGGCACGCCTGCGCGACCCATAACTACGAGCGCGGGATGACGTTGTGGGAGGTGCAGAAGGTCCTCGGGCACGACTGGGCCACCACGACACTTCGGTACATGGCGCCCGCGCACGCCGATCCGGAGGTGGCGAACTTGGCCGCTCGCAGACACACAGGCGGCGCCGGCCCCGCCGATGTCTCCGGCGGCCCCGAAAGCGGCGCCGACCGGTCGACCACGACCCTCGGCTGACCGCTAGCGCAGCTCCTGTCCCGCCGCCCAGCCCGGAGCGTCGAGGTTGATGGGCGAGTCGCCGACGAATTGGGCGAGCTGCGTTTCCAGCTCGGCGAGTTCGGCGGCGCCCAGACGTACTTCCCAGCGGGCCCGCACCTCGTCGAAGATCGCCGTGCCCTCGGTGATCAGCCCGATCCCGTGATCGGTGATCCGGATGTTCTTGCGGCGGCTGTCGGCGGGGTCGGTCTCGGTGGTGACGTACCCGCGTTCGACGAGCGCGGCGATCGTCTTCGCCGCGGCCTGCTTGGTGATGGCGAGTCTGCGGGCCAAGTCCGAGGCGCTGTCGGCGCCGGCTCGGATGGCCCGGATCGCGTACTCGTGCGACGGCCGGGCGTCGGGGTATCCCCGGTTCGCCAGCTCCCGGACCACTTCGTCCACCAGATTGCGATAGCTGCCCAGGAGCAGCAGGGCGAGATCGGCGCCGGATCGTGAGGACATGACCACAGTCTAGATCTCCCCTTGACCTGGACAACCAGGTTGACCAACACTACAGTCAACCTGATTGTCTATCTTGGGAGTCATCGCATGACCAGCTCTTTCGTGACCGCCTCGCCCGCCGTGGCGGGCGTCACGCACCACACCGCCGAGGTCAACGGCACCACGTTGCACTACGTCTCGGCGGGCGACACCGGCCCCCCGATCCTGCTGGTGCACGGGTGGCCGGAGTCCTGGTGGGCCTTCCGCGACGTCATCCCGCTGCTCGCCGCCACCCACCGGGTGTTCGCCGTCGACCTGCGCGGCTTCGGCGACTCCGGCATCGCCGACGGCGACCACGACTTGGCCACCATGGCGGAGGACCTGCACCGGCTGGTCGCCCACCTCGGCGTCGGGCCCGTGCACGTGACCTGCCAGGACATCAGCGGCGGGCCGGTCTTCGCGTTCGCGGCCACGCACCCCGGCGACGTCCTCAGCTTCACCGGCGTCGAGACCACCCTTCCGGGGTACGGCTGGGAGATGCTGGCCGACGTGAGGAACGGCGGCTCCTGGCACGTGGGATTCCTGGCCGCCCCGGGAATTCCGGAGCTGTTCCTGGCCGGCCGCGAGCGAGTGATGCTCGACTGGGCCGTCTCGGTGATGACGATGGTGCCGGGCGGGGTCACCGAGGCCGACCTCGACGAGTTCGCCCGCACCTACGCGCGGCCGGGCGGCTGGCGCGGCACCGAGGGGCTCTACCGTTCCTCCCTGACCGGCGGCGACCGGATGCGGGCACTGGCCGAGTCGCGGCCGCTGACCGTTCCCGTGCTCGCCGTCGACGGCATCAACGCCCCCTTCACCGAGCGGACGATGCGCCAGGTCGCCGGCGACGTCACCGCGGTCACGATCCCGGACGTCGGGCATTTCGTCGCGCAGGAGGCGCCCGCCGCCTTCGCCACCGCGGTCGGCGACTTCGTCGACCGCGTCGACCGGAGCCGCTGAACGGCCGAGTCCCTGCACCGCCACCCTCCGTGCCCTCTCCGGCCTGCCGCTGACGCGGCCTCGAGCCGGGGCAGCGCCGTTGCCTCCCGGATTCGTGCTGCCGAGGTGGGCAACTCCCGCGCCGACACCGCGTGTTTCCACCGCGGAGACGCCGTCCGCTCGATCGACGCCACGAAACCACCACCCGATCATCAACCGGAAAGGCCCCCGCGCGGCGACGACTCTGACGAACATCAATGCGACAGGGAAATCCCCAGCTCAGCGCGATGCATCACTGCCCTACGGCAGGTTTCCGGTGTACTCCGGTCGGACCCGCTCTTCGGCCTGCTCCTTCTACTTCTCGCGCAGCTACGTGAGCTGATGCGGCAGATCGGCCGCACCATCGACGAGTGGCATGACCTGCGCGGTTCGGGGGACGACGAGCCCTCCGACAAGTAGCAAGACCGAAGGCCCCGCTCCTCTTGGGTTCAAGGGGTCGTCGCAAGACCACTTGGTTTCAGGTGGTGAGTAGATCACGTAGACGCTCGGCTGGGGTATCCCAGTCGAGCGTCTTGCGTGGGCGGCCGTTGAGTTCCTGGGCGACGTGTTCGAGGTCCTCGGGACTGTGCAGGCTCAGATCGGTGCCCTTCGGGAAGTACTGCCGCAACAGCCCGCTCGTGTTCTCGTTCGAGCCTCGTTGCCAGGGCGACGCGGGGTCGCAGAAGTAGACGGGCATGTCGGTGGCCATGGTGAACTGCTTGTGGCGTGCCATCTCGCTGCCCTGGTCCCAGGTGAGGGAGCCGCGCAGGTGGGCGGGCAGGGTCTGGACGGTGCGGACGAGGCCGTCGCGGACGGTCTCGGCGTCGTGGGCTCCGTCCGGCAGGTGGACCAGCATGGTGTAGCGGGTGCTCCGCTCGACCAGGGTGGCGATGGCGGAGCGCCCGCCCGCGCCGATGATCAGGTCGCCTTCCCAGTGTCCGGGCACGGCCCGGTCCTCGACGGCGGCGGGGCGGTCGCTGATCATCACCATCGGGTCGATGAACCGTGGGGTGCGCCGCTCGGGGTCCCGGCGTGGTTTGCGGCGGGTCCGGCCGGAACGGACGGCTGCCTGCACTTCTTCCGCGATGATCATCATTCCGGCCGGGCCTATGACGACACTGGCACCCCCCACTGTGAAGCGCCCGGCTACCACCGAGCCGCCGACGAGCACGGGTACGTGCTCCCGATCGAACACCAGCGCTGGAATTACGGCGGGACCTGATCATTCATTCCCGCATCATCCTCGACCACGACCGGTCACCCCCAATGCCCCGCGTCGAACCCGCTTCCGACACCGCATCCGAGGCTGAGAGGCGAGTGGGTTCGTCATCTCTCCGCTCCCGGAATCCGCGAACCCACGCGTTTCCAAGGAGGACCCGTCCCAGGAGGCCCGTCCGGGGAGAACCCGTCCCGGGAGGACCCGTCCGGGACAGCGGACGCAGCCGGACGTACCAGGGCGTACCACAGCGCAGCAGGACGCAGCCGGACCCGGGACACGCGAGAGGGCCCCCGGATCTCTCCGGGGGCCCTCTCGTCCACCTGGTGGGCGCGGACGGTTTCGAACCGCCGACATCCTGCTTGTAAGGCAGGCGCTCTACCCCTGAGCTACGCACCCGGGACGAGTCGACAGCCTACATTGCCCGGGACCGTGCGCCGCAAACCCCTTCCGGGGGTTAGCCCCACCCCCGATCCGGGAGCGGGCCGGATCGTCCGGCGGCCGGCGGCTCCCTAGTGTCGGCAGGGCAACGTCAGGCAGCCCAGGGGGAGATCATCATGACCCGTACGACTCGCACCACCCGCGCGGTCCTCGTCACCGGGGTCGTCGGGGTGCTCGCCGCCGGCGCGGCCGGCTGCGCCTCCGCCGTCGACGACGAGCACCCCGACCACCGGTCGTTCGCCCTCCAGGGCCGCACCCTCACGATCGACTCCGACGACTCGGCGCTCGAGATCGTCGCGTCGGACACGGCGAAGGCGGGCGCGGTCGACGTCACCCGTTGGTTCCAGGGGTCGGTCACCATCGGCAAGGAGCCGAAGGTGACCTGGTCGATGAAGGAGGACCGGCTGACGCTGCGGCTGCGGTGCTCCGGCCTCGTCGCCGACTGCGCGGCCAAGCACCGCGTCGAGGTGCCCCGGGGCGTCGCGGTGAAGGTCGAGAGCGACGACGGCAGCGTCCGGGCGCAGGGCTTCCGGGACGCGCTGAGCGTGCGCACCCAGGACGGCTCCGTGCACGTCACCGACTCCAGCGGGCCGCTGGAGCTGCGCAGCGACGACGGTTCCGTCCGCGCCGAGGTCTCCTCGCGGAAGGTGAACGCGCACACCGAGGACGGCTCGGTGCACCTCACCCTGAGCGCCGTACCGGACCGGGTGGAGTCGGTCAGCGACGACGGGTCCGTGACGATCGCGCTGCCCGAGGGGACCTACCGGGTGACCACGAAGACGGACGACGGCGGAGTGGACGTGTCCGTGCCGCGCGACGAGTCCAGCGCCCATGTCGTGAACGCCCGCACCGCCGACGGCAAAGTCACCGTGAAGAACGCGAACTAACCGACCCGTGTGTTCGTCATTAACCGGTGGGAGAATGACACCGGGCAGGGCGGATCACAGCACGGGAGAGGGATGTGACGGCGACACCAGCGCAGTCGTATTCGCCGTTGGTGCCGCGCGCACAGCGCCGCGGGCGCCGCCGTGCGGCCGGGCCGTTCCGTGCACCTCTGCCGTTCCGTGCGCTTCAGGACACCCTCACCCTCGTCGTCCTTCCCCTCGTGGCCGCCCTGGCGCTGCCCGCCGCCTTCGCGGGCGGCGGCACGCGGCGCTGGTTCGGCGGACGCGCGGAGGGACAGCGGGCCGAGGCGCAGGCCGCGAAGGACGCGGCGGCGGCCGCCTTCTACGAGCTGGACACCGCCCAGCGCGACCTGCGGATCTCGATCGAGACGATCACGGCCGTGGACGACTCGCCGGCCGCCCGGCGCGCGGTCTCCGGCTTCGAGGCCGTCGGCCGCCGGATCGACGAGGCCAGCAGTCAGTACATCGACGCCGTCGACGCCCATGACCTCGACCGGGACGACCTGGAGGCCTCGGCGGCCGCCCGGGCGCGCACCGAGCTGACCCGCGCCAAGGACGAGCTGGGCCGCGTCAAGCAGGAGCTGGACCGGTTCGCGGACGGGCTGGGCCCACTGCTCGGCAAGGCCGAGACCCAGCTGGCCCGCCTCGCCCCCGCCGTCGAGCGGGCCCGGCAGGCACTGCTGGCCGCCTCGAACGCGCTGGACGCCGTACGGGAGAGCGGGCTGCGGGCGGACGACCTCGCGGCGCGGCTGGCGGCCCTCGCGCCCGAGCTGACGAAGCTGAACCAGGGCGCGGGACAGCATGGCCTGTCGCAGACGCTCCAGCGGGCGGAGCAGGTGGCACGGGAGGCCGAGGCGGTGCGGGCGGAGGCCGGGCGGCTGCCGGAGCGGGCCGCCGAGATCGACCACCGGCTCGTCTCGCTGCGTACCCGCGCACAGGCGCTGACGACCCGCTCGGGGCAGGTGGAGCCGGTCCTGAGCGAGCTGCGCCGGCGGTTCTCGGCGGCCTGCTGGCAGGACCTCCAGCACGTCCCCGGCCAGGCCGGGGAGAACGTCCGGCAGGCCGAGGCGAAGCTCAAGGAGGCGCAGAGCGCGCGGGACGCGCAGCGCTGGCCGGACGCCACCGCGCTGCTGTCGACGGCGCGCGCCCTGCTGAACACCACGGACGAGGCGGTCTCGGCCGCCGGTGACCGGCTGACCAGGCTGAACGCCGTGCAGAAGGACCCGCAGGCGGAGATCGACCGGACCAGGTTCGCGATCCGGGACGCCCAGCGGCTGGCCATGACGGGGCGTAACACCCCCGATCCCCGGCACGCGCGCCCGCTGGACGACTCGGTGGCCCGGCTGGAGCGGGCGATCGCCTCGCTGGAGGGCCGGCACCCCGACTTCTGGCACTTCCTGACCGAGACGGAGGCGGTCCGGCGGGCGGTGGCGGACGTGGTGGCCGGGATCCGTGAGGAGCGCGGCACCGGGCACTGACATTGCCGCATCTGCCCGGCGGGCGGATATTGAAGGTACGTACGGCCTCCACCGGCGCATCCACCCCCAGGGAGCGGAGATGGCCACACACGCACTGCACGGCCGGTCCAGGCGGCGGATCAGCTTCGACAAGCATCTGCCGGTCGATCACCGCCTGAACCTGGTCTACCGGATCGGCGCCGGACTGATGGGCCTGGGCCTGATCGTCTTCGGGATCTTCGGCATCATCGACAAGATCGGATTCCTCGACACCGGCGGGGACCAGGTGTGGAGCCTCAACACCAACGGCGCGCTCAGCTGGCTGTCGATCGCCGTCGGACTGCTGCTTCTCGTGGGCATGGTGATCGGCGGGAACTTCGCGTCGACGCTGAACATGACCCTCGGTGTCCTGTTCGTCCTCAGCGGCTTCGTGAACATGGCGCTGCTGGACACCGACTACAACTTCCTGGCCTTCGAGATCCAGAACTGCATGCTCAGCTTTGTGATCGGCATCCTGCTGCTCGTCTTCGGGATGTACGGCAGGGTCGGATCGGCCCTGCCGCACGACAACCCCTACTGGCGGGCCCGCCACCCCGGACCATCGGAGGAACGGGACCGTCAGCTGGAGCGGCGGGAGGAGTTCCCGGCCTGAGTCACCGGACCGGTCAGGTGCGGTAGGCGTAGAAGTACGCGGTCGGGTACGACGAGACGAGGCTCGCCACCGACCTGCGCAGGGTGTTGTTCGAGTGGTAGGTCACGTACGGCACGCCGCCGCTCTTGGCCGTGACGATCATCGTGTGGTCCTTGGACCCGTCCCGGTCGAAGTCCATCTGGAGGACGTCGCCGACCTCGAGCTGGTAGACGTTGGCGAGCGGGGTGGTCCGCTTGGAGTTCTGGGCGAACCAGGACCACTCGTTGACGCCGACGAACGAGTCCGACTGGATGTCGGCGTTGCCGAACCACTTGGTGTAGTCGTACACGTAGCCCGGGACGTGCTTCCAGCCGCCGGCCTTCAGGGACTGGCTGACGAAGTTGGTGCAGTCGCCGCCGTCGGCGTGGCCGTTGAAGTCCGGGTAGTCCTTGTTGTAGACGTTCCAGTACTTCTCGGCGTAGGCCGCCATCGCCTTGTAGTCGTAGGCGGTGCCGGTCTTCGGGGCGGCGACCGGGTTGCGGGTGGTCGCCGCGCGCGGGGCGTTCGGCATGGTGTCGTCGTCGTCCGCCGTGGTCGCCTTGACGGGCGTCGGCTTGGAGAGCGCGTTCACCGCGAGGCCACCCTGGTCGGTGTCCCGGATGGTGGTGAGCTGCCAGTTGCCCTGCCGGTCGGCCTTGAACGTCAGCTCGTGCTCGGCCTGGAATCCGGTGGTCTTCGGCGCGTCACCGCGGGTCTGCGCGTAGGTCAGCGTCGTGGTCTCGGTGACCGCGGCCTTGGCCGTACGGCCCGTGACGCGCGTGGCGTTGAGGGTGACGGTGGTGGTGGCCCTGCTGTACTTCTCGCCGGCCTTCGCCAGCTTGTCCTTGCGCGCGCCCAGCGTGGACAGGGCGCTGTCCTCGGTGCGGGCCGTGCCGGAGGACAGCTTGACGTCACCGGAGAAGCCGTCGGTCAGCGGCTGCGCCCGGTGACCCTGCTTGCCCGTGACCAGGGCGTCGGTACGGTCGGTGAAGACCGCGTCCGCCAGCCGCTGGAAGGTGGCCTTGGTGCCCGCGTCCACCGTGGGGTCGTTGACGACCGCGGCACCGGCGGACCAGTTGGGCAGCAGAGCCACACCGGCGACGACCGAGGTGGCGGCCGCCCCGAGTATCGCGACCCGGCGGCGCGTCGCGCTCAATTTCCTTGACTTCACTGATGTTTCCCCTCTTGCCCCGGCGGAGGGATGCCGGAGAGGGCATCTTTGCATGGCATGTACAGCACCTGTGAAGAGGGTTACGGTTGAGGTTTGATTACTACTTCACGACGGTCGACCAGTCCGGGTTCTGGGCCGGGTCCAGGGCGCGCAGCCGCTCCAGCGTCGCGGGTGTCTGCACGTCCATCCAGTCGGACAGCTCCTTGAAGGACACGCACTTGACGTCCTTTTTGGTGCACACGTTCTCGATGACCTGGTCCACGGCCTTCATGTAGATGCCGCCGTTCCACTCCTCGAAGTGGTTGCCGATGAACATCGGGGCCCGGCTGCCGTAGTACACCCGGTTGAAGCCGGCCATGTACGCGTCGAGCGTCTGCTGCTCCCACTCGGGGTACTTGGCGGGGTCGCCCTCGGGCTCGCCGTCGGACTGGTTGGCCAGGAAGTTGAAGTCCATGGACAGGCCCTGGTACTTGCCGCCGTCGTACGGGAGCGCCTGGAGCGGGAAGTCCCACAGGCCGCTCTTCTTCGCGGGCCAGATCTGGAAGTCGCCCGAGGAGCTCGCGTCGTAGCGCCAGCCGTAGCTCTTGGCGGCCTTCAGGAGGTTCGCCTGGCCTTCCAGGCAGGGCGCCCGGCCGCCGGTGACCTCCTTCTTGAAGTCGAAGGGCAGCGGGGCGATGTCCTTGTAGCCGGTGTTGGTCTTCCAGTTCTCCACGAACTTGTAGAACTGGTCGATCTCGCTCTTCCACTCGTCGACGCTCCAGTAGCCACCGCCCTTGGCGCCGCAGAAGTGGCCGTTGAAGTGGGTGCCGATCTCGTTGCCCTCCTTCCACGCCTCACCGAGCTGCTCCAGCGTGGTGCGGATGTGCTCGTCGGTGGGGAAGCTGATCGCGGCCGACCCGACGGGGTGCTGCGGCGGGGAGTACAGGTTCTTCTTGCTCTTGGGCAGCAGGTAGATGCCCGTCAGGAAGAAGGTCATGTTGGCGTTGTACTTCTCGCCCAGCTTCCGGTAGTGCTCGAAGAGACCGTCGTCGCCCTGCAGCGCGCCGTCCCAGGAGAGGACGACGAACTGCGGCGGCTTCTCACCGGGCTTGAGCGGGACCGGCTTCAACTGTCCCGTCTGCGGCCCCGTGTACGAGGTGGAGCCGTCCCCCAGGACGTGGGTCCTGCCGTCCCACTTCGGCTCCTTGGTGGCCCCCTGCGAAGCCTTCTTGCTGTCCCCCGAGGAAGCGGTCGGCTGGGTGTTCGTGGTGCGGTCGAGCACCAGATATCCGGCCACCAGCGACGCGACGACGAGGAGCGCCGCCAGCGTCAGGAACCCCGGGTGCGTGGCCGCGGGACGGCGCGTTGTTGCCGGGGCCTTGCGGCGGCGGCCCGACGGTGACTTCATGTGCGGATCATTCTCCGGATTCTGGGGGACGCGGGTGCCCGGTTCGGTGGTCAGCCGAGCGGGCGCATGGCACCTGACCAGATGCCGTACGGGACGTTGTCGTCGGTCGTGCCGGCGATGCCCTTCAGTGGAAGCGGTTCGAGGCTCTTCTTGAGGTCGATGCGGTAGACGACGACCGCCGTGGACACGGCCTTGGCCGTGCCGACGTACCAGGCGGCGGTGTCGTCCGTGGTGGTGCCGGACTTCCCGGCCACCCGCCCGAGCGAGCCGGTCCGGGCGGCCTCCTGCTGCGAGGCGGGCACGTCGTCCGGGTGGGCGGTGGCGAAGGAGTCCGCGAGCGCGGAGTTGACCTCCTCGGCCACGTCGGCTTTGAAGGCCCGGCTCGCGGCCGGGGTGTCCAGGACGACCTTGGTGCCGTTCTTGGTGATCAGACGCACCGAGTACGGCTCGGTGTGCTTGCCGCCCGCGGCGAAGGTGGAGTAGCCGCTCGCCATGCGGATCGCGCTGGGTGTGGCGCTGCCCGTGGACAGCGCGGGCACCTGCGCCCCGAAACTGGAGGGCAGCAGCCCGGACTTCTCCGCGGTGGAGCGCACGATGTCCAGGCCGGTGTCCATGCCGAGCTGCATGAACGGCGTGTTCACCGACAGTTCCAGTGCCCGGTGCAGGGAGATCTGCCCGTAGGACTTGCCGCCGTCGTTCTTGGCCGCCGCGCGTTTGCCGCTGCGGTCCCAGTACGGGCCCTCGGGCGTCGTCACCGGCACCAGGTTGTCGCCGTCGTAGAGCGTCTCCCCGGTGACCGTTTCGGTGTCCCCGTCGCGGGTCTTGTGGATGCCGTGCTCCAGGCCGGCCGCGTACACGAAGGGCTGGAAGGCCGACCCGGCGGGCACGGTGGTGGCGTTGGACTCGTTGTAGCCCTGCGTACGGTGGTCCGGGCCGCCGTAGACGGCGAGGATCCGCCCGTCGGAGGCCACCGAGGAGGCGCCGTAGTGGGCGGTCTTCGCGTCCTTCGGGTCGTCCTTCAGGGCGTTCTTGCGGGCTTTGGTGACGGCGTCGGTGAGCTGGGTCTGACGCTTCTTGTCGAAGGTCGTGTAGATCTGGTAGCCGCCGAGGTCGAAGTCCTTGTCGGAGATGTTCCCGGCTTTCTTGGCGTACTGGGAGACGAGCTCCACGAGGTAGTCGCTCTGCTCACCGGTGTCGTACAGCGGGTTGGACTTGAGCGGCTCGGGGAACTTCGTGTACTTGGCGCGCTCGGCCTTGGACAGTTTACCGATGTCGACCATCCGGTCCAGGGTCCAGGACCAGCGCTCCACGGCCCGGGCACGGTTGGCCGGGTTCAGGGTCGGGTCGTAGAGCCCCGCCCCCTTGAGGAGGGAGGCCAGGAACGCCGCCTCACTGGCGTTGAGTTCGCCGACGTCCTTGCCGTAGTAGGCCTGGGCGGCGCGCTGGATGCCGTAGGTGCCGCGGCCGAACCAGCTGGTGTTGAGGTAGCCCTCGAGGATGTCGTCCTTGCTCATCTGGTTGTCGAGCTTGAGGGCGATCATGGCCTCGGTGAACTTGCGGCTGACCGTCTGGTTCTGGTTCAGGTAGACGTTCTTGACGTACTGCTGGGTGATCGTCGAGCCGCCCTGGGTGTCGCCCTGGCCTATCGTGCGGAACAGGGCGCGGCTGATGCCCTTGACGGAGATGCCGGGGTCGCTGTAGAAGCTCGCGTTCTCGGCGGCCAGCACCGCCCAGCGGACGTCCTCGGGGATGTCCTTCAGCGGCATCGCCTGCCGCTGCACCCAGCCGGTGCGGGCCATCGGTGTCCCGTCGGCCCAGAAGTACACGTTGTCCTGCTGGGTGGCGTACGAGTTGATGTTGTCCGGGATGTCGGTGGCCGCGTAGGCGACGACCAGGAGCATGGCGCTGAGGCCTATGGAGGAGAGGACGCCGCCGAGGCACTGCCGCCAGGAGGGTATCCAGCGCCGCCAGTCGGTACGGCCCGGGCGCGGGTACTGCGGGCGCAGCTTGCGGGCGTACGGCGTGACACGAGCCACATACGGGGCCAGTACGGCGAGGAGCGGGGCGAGCCGAGGACCCAGAACCGATGATATGCGGACAGATATGGAGGGATGGGGCGCTTTTCGTCGATTCTTCGACGAGCGCGATTTATCGCCGCCTTCATCACCATCCCCGAGCATGTCCGGCACGGCAGGTATATCCGATACCCGCAGTTGCATGGTCTCGTCCGCCCGGAAAGAGGCAGGGACCTTCAACTGCATGGTGGCATCCGGCTCCTGGGGCTCCTCCCCCTGCCCCGCCTGGGTCACGACGCGTCTCCCTCCGCACTCCGTATTGCTCGCAGGCAGACGTACAGACTTACGAGGGCCTGACATGGTTGCCGTTGACGCGGCCGCAAACCTAGAACCCTCCCGACCTTGGGGTTCAACACGGCGCTCTCAAATTACCAGCGCCCTTCGCAAATTCTCCACATAAGAAATCGACAGAAGTGAACATAGGTGAAACTGCTGACACCGTGTCCGAGCATAGGGGCTTATTCTGACGCCATGCCTCGCTACGAGTACCGCTGCCGGACCTGCGGCGAAACCTTCGAACTGAGTCGCCCGATGGCGCGGTCCGCCGATCCGGCCGACTGCCCCGCAGGTCACGATGACACAGTGAAGCTTCTCTCAACGGTGGCCGTGGGCGGCACGAAGTCCGCCCCCGCGCCCCAGGGGGGCGGCGGGGGCGGCGGATGCTGCGGCGGCGGCTGCTGCGGCTGACCGCCGCCGCGGCGACTTCTCAGGAATTCTTCAGGAACTCCCGCAGGATCCGCTCGCCGGCCAGCACGCCCCGCTCGGGCAGGGCGGTGATCTCCGGGGCCGTCCAGGCGGCGTCGGCCAGCTCGCCGTGCCCGGGGCGCCAGCCTCGGTCGGCGGCCAGCAGCAGGTCGGCGTCGAGCAGCGAGTCCCCCGCCGCCAGCGTCAGTTCGGCGCCGGTGCGACGGGCCACCTCGCGCACGGCCGCGCTCTTGGTCAGCGGCTTGGGCACGGCGTAGATCTTGCGGCCCTGGAGCGACACGGTCCAGCCGCGGTTCTCCGCCCAGACCGCGAGCTCCTTCACCCACTCCTCGGGCAGCAGCTCACGCTCCACGACGAGGTAGGCGAACAGGTCCTCGGCCACCCGCTGCTTGCGCAGCCAGAACGGGTCCGCCGTCTTCGCCAGGTACTCCTGCACCTCCGCGAGCGGCGCGCACTCCTCGGCCAGCCGGGCCAGCACGCTCGCGTGCCAGTCGTGGTCGGTGGCCCCGTCGACCAGCAGATGGCCGCCGTTCGCGCAGATCGCGTACTTCGGCTCCGGACCCGGCAGGTTGATGCGCTGGTACTGCTTGCGGGTCCGGGTGGTCGTCGGCACGAACACCGCCCGGTCACCCAGCTCGGTCAGCAGCTGCGCCGACGTCTCCGTCATGAACGACAGCGGCCTCGCCTCGTGCACCTCCACGCACAGCAGCCGCGGCGCCCGCGCGTCCGGCATGGTCAGCGCCAGGGCGGCCGCCGAGTAGATGAGCGTACGGTCCAGATCGCTCGCCACCAGAACCGGCATCAGACCGCCACCGCCTTGCCGTCGGCACCGGTCGCACCCCGGGTGAACTGCGGATGGATCAGCCCCACACAGGTGTACGGCAGGTCGCCGACCTCCTCGACGGGCACCCCTCGTAGTCCGGCGAGCAGCCGTACGTGGTCCAGGTCGGCGCCCGCCCCGGCCCGCGCCAGGATCTTCCACGGCACCCGGCGCAGCAGCACCCGGGTGGTCTCGCCGACCCCGGGCTTCACCAGGTTCACGTCGTGGATGCCGTACTCCTCGCTGATCCGCTCGACGGCCGCCCAGCCCTCCCAGCTCGGCGTGCGGTCACTGGCGAGCAGCTCCTTCACCGCGCCGCCGACGGCGTCCGCGACCTCGGGGAAGCGGGCGGCGACGGCGTCCAGGAAGGCCACGGAGACATCCGTACCGGCGAGCTCGCGGTAGAACTTCGCGCCGTGGAAGTCGTCCGGCCCGACCAGGTCGGCCCGCAGCACGGTCCGCGAGATGAGCCCCGACACGGTCGAGTTGAGGCAGGCGGACGGGATGAGGAAGTCGTCACGGGTGCCGTACGTCCGCACGCACGAGCCCGGGTCGGCCAGGACCGCGATCTCCGCGTCGAAGCCGGCCGCGCCGCCGCCCGCCTCGAACTCCTCGACCGCCGCGGCCAGTTCCCGGGTGATCGCGCCCTTGCCGGTCCAGCCGTCCACGAAGACGACGTCACGCGGGTCGTGATGGGCGGCCAGCCAGCGCAGCGCGTTGGCGTCGATGCCCCGGCCGCGCACGATCGACACGGCGTAGTGCGGCAGGTCGAGGCCGTGCCGGAACTGCGCCCAGCGGCGCATCAGCACACCGACGGGGGTGCCGGCCCGGGCGAGCGAGACGAGCACCGGCCGGGGGGACCGCTCGGCGATCACCGTCTCCGTGACCACGCCCACGGCCTGCGCGATGCGCGCCGCCGAGGTCTCCAGCGCCGCGTGGAACAGCTCCTGGTACTGCTCGCTGGGCTGGTACTCGACGGGCAGCGACTCGGCGTAGTGCGCGCCGCCGCTCTGGATGGCCTCCTCGCGCTCCTCGGTCGGTGCCTCCAGCGTCACGTCCGAGAGGTCCTGGAGCAGCCAGCCGACCTCTTCCGGTGGGTACGAGGAGAAGGCGGGGCCGCGAAGGGGCTCGGGCAGCATGGCGGGTCTCTCTTCCGACAAGGCGGCTGCGTACAGCGGCTCGGGGACGTACGACGGCACGACCGCGAGGACGACGTGCGGGGTGTGCGCGGCGAGCTGGGACAGGAGGCCGTCGGGGGCGTGCAGCTCCCGGGTGTCGGCCACCGAGTCCACGACGGCGACGACGGCGTCGAAGCCACCGCCCGCGACGTTATAGGCATAGCGCTCGCCGGGGCCGTCCGCCGGGTCGTCGTGCGCGGGGAAAACGATTCGGCTGCGTATCGCGTAGCCGGGGTCGTCGACCGCGAGGACGGGCGAGCGGGTGGTGGTCGAGTAGCGCACCTCGGCGGCCACGACCTGCTCCAGTTCGCGGGCCAGCCTGAGCGGCGCGTACATCAGCTCCTCGAAGCCGAGCACGAGGACGCGTGAGGCGTCCTCGGGTATCGCCTCCGCGAGGCGGGCGGTCATCGCCGGGAGGGCGGCCTCCAGCCGGGCCCGGTGGCTGGGCGTGAAACCGTGCCGGCCGCCGTCGGGCAGGCCCCGGGGCCAGTGCAGGTCCACGCGGGTCAGGTGGCCCCGGGGGCGCGTCTGCGGAGTGCGGTCGTCTGCCGGCCGCGGGTCGTGGAGGGCTTCTCGCGCCCCCGCGGCGGAGCCGCGTATGTCACCGCCCCGCGTCCCCGGGGGGGAGGTCCTTGAGCCGGCTTCGAGGTCGACGTCGTGCTCGGGGGGCGCGGGGAACTGCGCGAACGGCTTCGACGGCGCCGCGGACGAATGACGGCCCGCCGCGGCACCCTCGTAGCGGGCGACCAGCGCCTGCCCCTTCTCCAGCACCCCCTCCGGGAGGAGCACCGTGCCGGAGGCCGCGGCGACCAGGTCCACGCGGGCGCCGATCTCGCGGGCGAAGTCGTCCAGGCGGCCCGCGTCGGCGGCCGACCGCATGTCGACCAGCGCCACCACCACGTACCGCCCACGCGGATACCGCTCGTGCAGGGCACGGACGGTGTTCAGGACCGTGTTGCCGGTCGAGAACTCGTCGTCGACCAGGACCAGCGGCCCGGCCCCGACCAGCAGCGCCGGGTCCTCCGGGAGGAGGAGGTGGGAGGTGGCGTGGGAGTGGGACTCCTCGAAGCCGCCCGCCTGGGCGACCCCGGCGACCGGGCGCCGGGTGGAGTGCAGGTAGGGGGCGGCGCCGAGGCCGTCCGCGACCGAGTGGCCTAGCCCGGTGGCGGTCTCCGCGTAGCCGAGGACGACCGCCTGGGCGGCCTCCTCGGCACCGAGCAGCTCACGCACCCGGCGGCCGAGGGCGACCCCGTGGCCGTGCACCACCGACGGCGACTGCGGGACGTGCTTGCCCAGGACGTTCGAGACCAGCAGATGCGCCCGCTTGGGGTTGCGGCGCAGGGCCAGCCCCAGCAGGCCCGTCAGCGCGTCGTCGCCCACGAGCTCGACCCCGAGCCGCTCGGCGACCCAGGTCCCGGACCATATGCCGTCGTCCCCGTTGTTCACTGCGTTGTTCATGCGTCCCTTGTGAGTGAGGTGGTTCTTCAGCCGGGTATGCCGGCGGCGAGCAGGTCGACGAAGCTGACGTCCTCGTGCGCGACACCGAAGACCTCGGCGCGGAGCATGGTGCGCTCGGCCCAGGCGCGGTGCGGCTTCACCTCGTTCATCTTGTTCGTGTACTGCGACCGCAGCACACCCCCGCCGCCGCGTTCCGGCCGCAGGATGTCCGCCGCGTCGCTGTACTCCTCGTGACTGACGACGGACAGCGCGTGCACCGCCGGCACGTGCGAGGGGTGGATGCAGGTCTTGCCCAGCAGGCCGTTGGCGTGATCCAGGGAGATCTCGCGCAGCAGCCCGTCCATCGCGTGCTCTATCAGTTTCTCCCGCAGCTCGACCGCCTGTCCCTCCAGGAAGGGACTGTGCCGCAACATCGGCTTGAACATGCGTTCGGGCACCCGGAAGTACTCCCACACCGGTCCGGTCACCGTGAACCCGGTGCCGTCGGCCCGGCCCAGCATGTTCACCACGTCGGCGATCACCGAGGCGACGATCTGGACGTCGTAGGCGGTCATGTCGGGCGCTCTGCGCAGCCCGTACGAGGAGCAGAAGTCGGTCACGCCGAGGCGCAGCGCGAGGACCCGGCTGCGGTACTTGTCGACGGCGCGGGCGATGCCCTCCAGGGCGTCCACCCGCGACTCGCGGTACATCAGCTCGGGCGTCTCCAGGACCGGCATGCCGAAGAGCCGCCGCCCGCTCGCCGTCTCGGCGCCCGCCAGCGCCTCGAGGAAGGGGATGCCCCGCTCCTCGGTGAACTTCGGGAACACGAACCCGCTCAGCAGCTCCGCGTTGGCCCCGAGACGCCGGACCAGGTCGGGGATCTGCTCGGGTGTCCGCACCCGGATGAAGAGCAGCGGCAGCTCCGCGCCCTGCACGTCTCTGCGCCCCGCCAGGTCGGCGAACTGGCGGACCAGGTTCTCCTCACCGGCCTCGACGTCCTCGTCGCCGATGGAGTCCTCCAGGCACAGCACCATCGACACCACGCCGCGCCCGGTCTGCTTGACGATGTCGTCCGCCAGCCGGGGCCGCGTGGCCGGGCTGTACAGCGTGGCGCCCAGGGCCGCGGAGAGCAGCCTGGCCGGGGAGTCCGTGTCGAAGACGCACGGCTCCCGGTAGAAGAGGCGCTGCCGCACCTCAGGGGCGAGGTGCCCGAAATGACGCATAAGTCTCCCCCGGGGGGCAAGGTAAGTCTGTGGATTCGGCATGAGGTGGCCGGTAATAGTACGTAGGGATCCATGTCAGAGGTTCCCACCCGGCATGAATTTCAGGTAACTCCCGGATGAGACTTGCCGTGTACCCCGCGTTGTCGTGAGCAGACCCGAGAAGGCAGGATGACCGCATGACGCACGCGATGCTGAAGGGGTCGAACGTCCCGCTGAAAGCCACCACGGTCCGCGCCGTGCTGCGCTGGACCCCCGGACAGGGGGTCCCGGACGTGGACGCCTCGGCGCTGCTCCTCGGCCTCGACGGCCGCGTGCGCTCCGACGAGGACTTCGTCTTCTACAACCAGCCCCGGCACCCTTCCGGGAAGGTGTGGCGGCTCGGCAAGAAGCGCGTCGCCGAGGGCCTCACGGACACCATCCAGACGGATCTGTCCGGTGTCGAGTCGGGCGTCGGCCAGATTCTGCTGGTCGCTTCGGCGGACGGTGTGACGTTCGACCGCGTACGTTCCCTCACCATCGCGCTGTACGACGCGACGACCGACGGTGAGCCCCTGGCCACCTTCGACATCCGTCCGGAGACGGGTGAGGAGACGGCCCTGATCTGCGGCGAGCTGTACCGGCGCGGCGAAGGCTGGAAGTTCCGTGCCCTGGGCGAGGGGTACTCCAACGGCCTCAAGGGCCTGGCCACCGACTTCGGCATCTCGGTGGACGAGTCGGAGGAGACCGCGGCCCCCGAGCCGGCCCCGGCCCCGCAGACGCCCAGCCTCTCCCAGCCCCTGCCTCCCGAGCAGCCGGCGTCGGCCGTCCCGCAACAGCAACAGCAACAGCAACAGCAACAGCAACAGCAACCGGCGTACGGATACCCGGCCAGCCTTCCCACCTACGGCTACGGCTATCCGGACGGATCCTTCCGGTTGCCCCCGCAGGGTCCGCAGTTCGTCGGACGGTGAGCCGCCGTCCGAGCCGCCCGGGGCGCGGGCGCTACTTCTCCACCTTCGTCTTGTAGCCCCGGCCCCACTGCAGCCCCCACCCGTACAACCGGTCCAGCTCCGCCTGGAACCCGTACACGAACCGCACCTCGCGCCGGACCATGAGCTCGCCCTTGACGTTCTCGATCATCACCACCGCGCAGGAGCGGGCCTGCGGATGCCGTTCGTCGAGGCCTATCTCGATGCGTGGCCCGTTGCTCGGGTACAGCGTGACGATCGCGTGTGTCCGGTCGAACGCCGGCGTCTGGTCGTAGATGTAGACGAAGACGAGCAGCCGCTTGATCTGTTCCCAGTGGTCGAGGTTGACGTACATCGTCTCGCCGGACGCCGAACCGAACCGGTCGTCCCCGCTCAGCTTCACGTACGGCGCCCCGTTCACGTCGCCCAGCAGTCCGCCCAGCGGCTGCACGACCCCCTTCGTCCCGTCCGCCAGCTCGTACAGGCAGCCGAGGTCGAGGTCGACGTTGACCATGCTCTGGCTGTGTCCGACGACCTCCGGGGGCCGCAGCGCCTTGAAGGGATGCCGCAGCAGGCTCTCCCGCTGCGGTCCGCCGATGTCGGACGTCCGCATCCGCCAGGTCAGGTTGACGCGCAGGTTGCCGGTCGCGGCACCCTGTTTGGTCAGGGAGACCTGGTGATGCCGCTTGGTCAGTTCGATCGCGTTGGTGGCCGCGTTGCCCGAGTCGAAGTCGGCCGCCCGGCTGCCCAGGAGCCCGTCGAAGATACCCATTCCCGCCCCCACGTCCACTGATGAAAACCGGCGGGGGGGCCGGTGGAGGACTCGTCCTCACCGGCCGCCCCGACCAGAGCGTTCCTCGCTCCGAAGGTGATCACACCCCGGACGACACCTCAGTCTTGTCGTCCGAGGCCGCCGCTTTTCCCTCGGCCGCCGCCAGGGCCTGGTTGCGGCGCACGGAGGACCAGAAGGACCAGGCGATCAGGACCACGCCGACCAGGCCGGTGATGACCTCGTTGATCTGGTACTGGATGGTGACCATGAGGATCACGGCGAGGGCGCCGATCGCGTAGTGGGCGCCGTGCTCGAGGTAGACGTAGTCGTCGAGGGTGCCCTGGCGGACCAGGTACACGGTGAGCGACCGGACGTACATGGCGCCGACGCCGAGACCGAGGGCCATCAGGACGATGTCGTTGGTGATGGCGAAGGCGCCGATCACACCGTCGAAGGAGAAGGACGCGTCCAGGACCTCGAGGTAGAGGAACATGAAGAACGCGGCCTGGCCGGCGAGGACGACGGGCGAACGCTGCTTGCCGCTGCGCGCGGCCTCTTCCTCCTCCTCGTGCTCCCGCTCCTCCTCTTCCTCGAGCTTGTCCTCGAAGTAGCCGGAGAGGCCGCCGACGACCATGTACGTGATCAGACCGGCGATCCCGGAGATCAGGACCGTCTGCGCCTTGTCGACGTGCGCCCCGCCGTGCTGGTGGGCGTGGGTGGCGAAGGTGAAGGAGGTGATCAGCAGGACGATCAACGCGATGCAGACCGACAGCATGTCGACCTTGCCGAGCTTGGCGAGCGGGCGCTCGATCCAGCGCAGCCACTGGATGTCACGGTCCTCGAAGATGAAGTCCAGGAAGATCATCAGCAGGAACATGCCACCGAAGGCCGCGATCGACGGGTGGGCGTCGGTGACGAGCTGCTGGTACTTGTCCTTGTCATTGAGCGCGAGGTCGACCGCGTCGATCGGGCCGATCTTGGCGCTGATGGCGACGATGACGACGGGAAAGACCAGCCGCATGCCGAAGACGGCGATCAGCACGCCCACCGTGAGGAAGATCTTCTGCCAGAAGGCACTCATCTTCTTCAGGATTCCGGCGTTGACCACCGCGTTGTCGAACGACAGCGAGATCTCCAGGACGCAGAGGATCGCCACGATACCGAGGGCCTCCCACCCCCCGTAGAAACCCGCTGCGACCAGGCCGAGCGCGGTGATCGCGAACGACCAGCCGAAGGTTTTCAGAAGCACTGGCTACCCAATCGTGTATTGGGGGTCCCCCCGGACAAGGTCTGGGGGCGGGTTTTCCCCCCGCCGTACTCGGCTTTACGAAACGTTGACTCCGAAGTCTAGAGCGATGCCCCGCAGTCCCGACGCGTACCCCTGCCCCACGGCCCTGAACTTCCATTCGCCCTGGTAACGGTAGAGCTCGCCGAAGATCATCGCTGTCTCCGTGCTCGCGTCCTCGCTCAGGTCGTAGCGGGCGAGCTCCTGGCCGTCGGCCTGGTTGACGACCCGGATGAAGGCGTTGGCGACCTGGCCGAAGGTCTGGCCCCGCTCGTCGGCCATATGGATGGAGACCGGAAAGACGATCTTGTCGCACTGGGGTGGCACCTTGGAGAGGTCCACCAGGAGCGACTCGTCGTCGCCCTCGCCCTCTCCGGTGAGGTTGTCGCCGGTGTGCTCCACCGAGCCGTCCGGGCTCTTGAGCTGGTTGTAGAAGACGAACCACTCGTCCCCCATCACGCGTCCGCTGTTGCACAGCAGCGCGCTGGCGTCCAGGTCGAAGGGGGCTCCGGTGGTGGATCGCGCGTCCCAGCCCAGTCCGACCATCACCTGCGTGAGGTTCGGCGCGGCCTTGGACAGGGAGACATTGCCTCCCTTGGCGAGCGTGACACCCATGATTGCTGGTCCTCCCCTAGGTGGTGCTCAGGTGCTGCTTCTCCGGTTGTCCTGCGCGTCCGGCGCCGACCGTAAACGGTGCGGCGCCGGACGGACGGACGTTCAGGTGACGCGGGCCCTGCGGGTGGCTCAGACGTTGACGCCGAAGTCCTGCGCGATACCGCGCAGGCCCGACGCGTAGCCCTGGCCGATGGCGCGGAACTTCCACTCCGCACCGTGCCGGTACAGCTCGCCGAAGACCATCGCGGTCTCGGTCGACGCGTCCTCGCTCAGGTCGTAACGGGCGATCTCGGCGCCGCCGGCCTGGTTCACGACGCGGATGAACGCGTTGCGGACCTGTCCGAAGGACTGCTGCCGGTTCTCCGCGTCGTAGATCGACACGGGGAAGACGATCTTCTCGATGTCGGCCGGGACCCCGGCGAGGTTGACCTTGATGGCCTCGTCGTCGCCCTCGCCCTCACCGGTGGTGTTGTCACCGGTGTGCTCGACCGAGCCGTCGGGGCTCTTGAGGTTGTTGAAGAAGACGAAGTTCGCGTCGCTGCCGACCTTGCCGGAGCTGTCCAGCAGCAGCGCGCTGGCGTCCAGGTCGAAGTCGGTGCCGGTCGTGGTGCGGACGTCCCACCCCAGACCGACGATGACCGCGGTCAGGCCCGGGGCCTCCTTGGTCAGCGATACGTTGCCGCCCTTGCTGAGGCTGACTCCCACGAATCCTCCATTGGTGTTCCGGGGCGGGGAGCCCCTGGTGCGTCGGACATCGGATCAACGTGTCGATCCTAGTGACGGGTTCCCGCCCCACGCAGGCCCTGACACCGAAGAATCACAGGGTGTCGAGCGCGGTGACGTACTCGCCGAGGTCGCGGGCGTCCGGCAGGGCGTTGAGGACCGTCCAGCGCACCAGGCCCTCCTTGTCGATGACGAAGGTGCCGCGCACCGCGCAGCCCTTGTCCTCGGCGAAGACGCCGTAGGCGCGGCTGACCTCGCCGTGCGGCCAGAAGTCGCTCAGCAGCGGGTACTCCAGGCCCTCCTGCTCGGCGAAGACGCGCAGGGTGTGGATGGAGTCGTTGGAGACGGCGAGCACCTGGGTGTCGCGGTCGGCGAACTTCGGCAGGTTGTCGCGCACCTCGCACAGTTCGCCGGTGCACACGCCGGTGAAGGCGAAGGGGTAGAAGAGCAGGACGACGTTCTTGGGGTTCTCGCCCCCGCGGAAGTCGGAGAGCCTCACGGCGCGGCCGTGGTTGTCCTTGAGTTCGAAGTCGGGGGCTTTGTCGCCGACCTGGATCGCCATCGCCTGAATGTCCCTTCGGTGCGGCCGTCTGGGTGAGGACACCACCCTACGCAGCGCTCACCGAACGCCGCCGGACGGACCTGCCCGCAAGGGCCGGCCCGTCCGGCGTCACAGCACTTCAGATCACTTCTCGGACGTCACTCCCTGGACGTCACTTCCTGGACGTCACTTCTTGGACTTCGCGGCCTTGGGCGTCACCAGCCGACTGCCACTCCAGTCCTTGCCGACGCTGACGCTCTTGCTGGCCGACAGACCCGCAGTCGTCGAGGCTTCGGAGATGTCGCTCGGCTCCACGTATCCCGTCCGGCCGGTCTTCGGCGTCAGGAGGAGGATCGACCCGCCTTCTTCGATGTACGTGGTGGCGTCCACCAGCGCATCCGTCAGGTCTCCGTCATCGTCGCGGAACCAGAGCACCACGGCGTCGGCGACGTCGTCGTAGTCCTCGTCCACCAGATCGCTGCCGATGACTTCCTCAATGGACTCGCGGAGCTCCTGGTCGACGTCGTCGTCGTAGCCGATCTCCTGGACCACCTGCTCGGGCTGGAAACCCAGCCTGACGGCAGGGCTGGTCCGCTCCTCCGCGTGGTCCGCGGTCGCGCTCACGGGTTGCCTCCTGATCATGTTTCGGGAATAACTCAGCCACGCGCGTGCGCGAAGCATTGGCCGTAGTCCACACGGGCGGGACGGATCGCGCAAGTACCCGGCGGTTCGGACCGCCGAAACGGTGACGATCCTGGCCGTGTCGACGCAACTCCAGGCACGCGATTCGGACGGATGGTGACGTACACCACACCTATCTGCCCTGTTTGCGTATTTGAGAACCATCCAAGGGTACGAGATTCGAACGGGTGCCGGTTACCTCGGGGTAGAGATGACGTTTGCGGCGCCTAGGTACACGATGGGGGCGGTAAAGGCACTGGAGAGTCGGCGAGACGCCCCGCGAGGCACCCCGCGAGTCGCCCCACGAGGAAAACAGTCCCACACAGCCCCACACAGCCCTCTGACAGGTAAGGAACAGCGTGGCTTCCGGATCCGATCGCAACCCGATCATCATTGGCGGCCTTCCGAGTCAGGTTCCTGACTTCGATCCCGAGGAGACCCAGGAGTGGCTCGACTCCCTCGACGCCGCGATCGACGAGCGCGGCCGGGAGCGGGCCCGCTACCTGATGCTCCGGCTGATCGAACGGGCCCGCGAGAAGCGCGTGGCCGTGCCCGAGATGCGCAGCACGGACTACGTCAACACCATCCCCACCAGGGCCGAGCCCTTCTTCCCCGGCAACGAGGAGATCGAGCGCCGGATCCTCAACGCGACCCGCTGGAACGCGGCCGTGATGGTGTCCAGGGCCCAGCGGCCGGGCATCGGCGTGGGCGGCCACATCGCCACCTTCGCCTCCTCCGCGTCCCTCTACGACGTCGGCTTCAACCACTTCTTCCGCGGCAAGGACGAGGGCGACGGCGGCGACCAGGTCTTCTTCCAGGGGCATGCCTCACCGGGGATCTACGCGCGCGCGTTCCTGCTCGACCGGCTGAGCGAGCAGAACCTGGACGCGTTCCGCCAGGAGAAGTCGAAGGCGCCGCACGGGCTGTCCTCGTACCCGCACCCGCGCCTGATGCCGGACTTCTGGGAGTTCCCGACCGTGTCGATGGGCCTCGGCCCGATCGGCGCGATCTACCAGGCGCGGATGAACCGCTACATGCACGCGCGCGGGATCGCCGACACCTCGAAGTCGCATGTCTGGGCGTTCCTCGGCGACGGCGAGATGGACGAGCCGGAGTCGCTCGGCCAGTTGACCATCGCCGCACGTGAGGGCCTGGACAACCTGACCTTCGTCGTCAACTGCAACCTCCAGCGGCTGGACGGCCCGGTGCGCGGCAACGGCAAGGTCATCCAGGAGCTGGAGTCGGTCTTCCGGGGCGCCGGCTGGAACGTGATCAAGCTGATCTGGGACCGCTCCTGGGACCCGCTGCTCGCGCAGGACCGCGACGGCACCCTCGTCAACCGGATGAACACGACTCCGGACGGCCAGTACCAGACCTACGCCACCGAGTCCGGCTCCTACATCCGCGACCACTTCTTCGGCGACGACCACCGGCTGCGCGCGATGGTCGAGGGCATGACCGACGACCAGATCCTGCACCTGGGCCGCGGCGGTCACGACCACCGGAAGATCTACGCGGCGTTCAAGGCGGCCGTGGAGCACACCGGCCAGCCGACGGTCATCCTCGCCAAGACGGTCAAGGGCTGGACGCTGGGGCCGAACTTCGAGGGCCGCAACGCCACGCACCAGATGAAGAAGCTGACGGTCTCCGACCTCAAGGGCTTCCGCGACCGGCTCCACCTGCCGATCTCCGACAAGGAGCTGGAGGGCGGCCTCCCGCCGTACTTCCACCCGGGCCGGAAGTCGGAGGAGATCCAGTACATGCACGACCGCCGCAAGGGCCTCGGGGGTTATGTCCCGACCCGTGTCGTACGGTCGAAGCCGCTCGAACTGCCGGACGACAAGACGTACGCGAGTGTGAAGAAGGGCTCGGGCCAGCAGTCCATCGCCACGACCATGGCGTTTGTACGGCTCCTCAAGGACCTCATGCGGGACAAGGAGTTGGGCAAGCGGTTCGTGCTGATCGCACCGGACGAGTACCGCACGTTCGGCATGGACTCCTTCTTCCCGAGTGCGAAGATCTACAACCCGCTCGGCCAGCAGTACGAGTCGGTCGACCGGGAGCTGCTGCTCGCCTACAAGGAGTCGCCTACCGGTCAGATGCTGCACGACGGCATCTCGGAGGCCGGCTGCACGGCGTCCCTGATCGCCGCGGGTTCGGCGTACGCCACCCACGGCGAGCCGCTGATCCCGGTCTACGTCTTCTATTCGATGTTCGGTTTCCAGCGCACCGGTGACCAGTTCTGGCAGATGTCGGACCAGTTGGCGCGCGGTTTCGTACTGGGCGCGACCGCCGGCCGTACGACGCTGACCGGTGAGGGTCTCCAGCACGCGGACGGCCACTCGCAGTTGCTCGCCTCGACGAACCCGGGCTGTGTCGCCTACGACCCGGCGTTCGGTTTCGAGATCGCGCACATCGTGCGGGACGGTCTGCGCAGGATGTACGGCGGTTCCGCCGAGCACCCGCACGGCGAGGACGTCTTCTACTACCTCACCGTCTACAACGAGCCGATCCAGCACCCCGCCGAGCCGGAGAACGTGGACGTCGAGGGCATCCTCAAGGGCGTCCACCGCTTCAGCGAGGGCACCTCGGGATCGATCCCGGCACAGATCCTCGCGTCCGGTGTGGCCGTCCCCTGGGCCGTCGAGGCGCAGAGGATCCTCGCCGAGGACTGGAACGTGAGGGCCGACGTGTGGTCGGCTACCTCCTGGAACGAGCTGCGGCGCGAGGCCGTCGAGGTCGAGCGGCACAACCTGCTGCACCCGGAGGAGGAGCAGCGGGTGCCGTACGTGACGCGGAAACTGGCCGGGGCCGAGGGGCCGTTCGTGGCCGTCTCGGACTGGATGCGGTCGGTGCCGGACCAGATCGCGCGCTGGGTGCCGGGCACGTACCAGTCGCTGGGTGCGGACGGCTTCGGCTTCGCGGACACCCGCGGGGCGGCCCGCCGCTTCTTCCACATCGACGCCCAGTCGATCGTCGTCGGGGTGCTGACCGAGCTGGCCAGGGAGGGCAAGATCGACCGCTCGCTGCTGAAGCAGGCCATCGACCGCTACCAGCTGCTGGACGTGTCGGCGGCGGACCCGGGGGCGGCCGGCGGCGACGCGTAGCGCCTGGCGCACGAAGGGGTGGTGGAGCTGCGGCTCCACCACCCCTTACCAGTTCTTTACTATGCGAGCATGCGAGAACAGTCGGCGCAGGGCCGGTGGGAGTTGTGGACGCAACGGCCGTTGCTGGCCCTGGCCGTGGTGTTCGCCGTCGCCTACGCCGTCCCGATCGTGGACACCTCGGCCGACCACACGCTGACCGCCGCCTGTACCGGGGTCGAGTGGGTGGTGTGGGGGGCGTTCGCCGTGGACTACGCGGTCCGGCTGGCGCTGACGCCCGACCGGCGGCGGTTCGTGCGTACCCACTGGCTGGACCTGTGCGCGGTGGTGCTGCCGATGGTGCAGCAGCTCAAGCTGCTGCGGCTGGTCTCGACGCTCCTGCTGGTGGGCCGGCGGGCACGGATGGCCTCGCAGATCCGGATGACGACGTATGTGGTGGGGGCGGTCGTCGGACTGCTGATGTTCGGATCGCTCGCCGTGCTGTCGGTGGAGCGGGAGTCGCCGGACGGGAACATCCGCACGCTGGGTGACGCGCTGTGGTGGTCGTTCACGACGATGACGACGGTGGGCTACGGGGACCACGCGCCGACCACCGGACTGGGGCGGCTCATCGCCGTCGGGCTGATGCTGTCGGGGATCGCGCTGCTGGGTGTGGTGACCGCGAACATCGCGGCGTGGTTCATCGCGCGGTTCGACAAGGACGACGTCGAGGAGCGGGCCCAGACGGAGGCGATCCGCGCGTTGACGGAGGAGGTCCGGGCGCTGCGGGCGGAGGTGGCGGCGTTGCGGGACGGATCCCTGAGGTCCTGACCCGGCCCGTCGGCGACGGGCGGCGCCGTGACAGCGCCGGCGGCGCCGGGCCGGCCCGCCGCGGTGCAGCGCAACCCGTCGGCCGCGTTACAGCAGCCCGTTGCCCGGTCCCGTCGCTCCCGCCAGCCAGATGATCGCCAGCAGGGTGTCGATGGCTCCGAGGGCGACGGCGACCAGGGCCGGTACCGGACGGGGGCCCGTCCAGCTGCGGCCCATGGCCAGCCAGCCGCAGACGATCGCCGCGGGACCGAGGACGATCCCGAGCGCGAAGAATCCGGCGACCGCGCACACGAGGCCGACGACGCCGAGCGTCGCGCGATCCGGCCCTGCCCCAGTCCCGGCTTCGCTCGACCGGGGAGACCCCCAGCGTGACCCCGTACGGCCACTTGAACGGGGGTACCTGCGCGTGCCGTTACCGAAGCCTGCCATCGAACAACTCCCTCGATTCCGGGGATGTGTTGTTGTTCGGTTACCCGCGACACGCGGAACATTCCCCGCAGTTGCCGGGCAGTCGGCGCGCTGCCCCCCTCCGGCAGCGCGCCGCGGCCCGGGCCGCCCTCCCATCCGGAGGGCCTGACCCAATGTGACCTGTGGCGCGCCCCGGAGGCGAGGAACCTTTAGCGCTGTCACCCTGATAGGGGAAAGTTGTTGAACTTCCGTCAGATGTGACCGACGCCCGCGCCCGCTTCCGCGTTCTCGCCCCGCTTGGTGAGCAGCGCGACGAACACGGCGACGACCGCCACCCCGGCGGCGACCAGCGAGGCGAGGCTCATCCCGGAGATGAACGTGTCATGGGCGACGTCCGCGATCTTCGCGGCGATCTCCGCGGGAGTGCCCTTCGCCACCGGAGCCACACCGACCTGAACCGCTTCGGAGGCCTGGTCGAGCTGGGCGGGGGTGAGCTCGGGCAGGCCCGCGCCCTTCCAGTTGGCGGGCAGGTCTCCGTCGACCTTGGAGGCCATCACGGCACCCAGCACGGCGGTACCCAGGCTGCCGCCGATCTGCATGGCCGCCTGCTGAAGACCGCCCGCGACGCCCGACAGCTCCATGGGGGCATTGCCGACGATGACCTCGGTCGCGCCGACCATGACCGGGGCGAGGCCGAAGCCCAGCAGGGCGAACCAGATCGACATCGGACCGCTGCCGGTGTCCGTCTCCAGCGTGGACATGCCGTACATGGCGATCGCGGTGGCGGCCATACCGCCCGCCAGCGGGATGCGCGGGCCCAGCTTGGTGATCGCCGCGCCCGCCAGCGGGGAGCCGACGATCATCATTCCGGTCAGCGGGAGGAGGTGCAGACCCGCGTCGATCGGGCTCATGCCGTGCACGTTCTGGAGGTAGAACGTCACGAAGAACAGGCCGCCCATGAAGGCGATCGCCATCAGGACCATGAGGACCACACCGGCCGACAGCGGGACCGAGCGGAACAGCGCCAGCGGGATGAGCGGCTCCTTGACCTTCGTCTCCCAGAAGGCGAAGGCCGCGAAGAGCACGGCGGAGCCGATCAGGAACGCCCAGGTCTTGCCGTCGGCCCAGCCCCAGGTCGGGGCCTTGATCAGGGCCCAGACCAGGCAGAACATCGCGCCCGAGAGGAAGCCGATGCCGAGGATGTCGAAGGAGCGCGGGGCGTTCTCGGCCCGGTGGTCGAGCAGGATCAGCACGCCCAGGACCAGCGCGAGGGCGCCGACCGGCACGTTGATGAAGAACACCGACTGCCAGTTGACGTGCTCGACGAGGACACCGCCGAGGATCGGGCCGCCGGCGGTGGACGCGCCGATGACCATGCCCCACAGGCCGATGGCCATGTTGAGCTTCTCGGCCGGGAAGGTCGCGCGCAGCAGACCGAGCGCGGCCGGCATCAGCAGGGCGCCGAACAGTCCCTGGAAGACGCGGAAGGTGACGACCAGCGCGATGCTGTCGGAGAGGCCGATCGCGCCGGAGGCGGCGGCGAAACCGACGACACCTATCAGGAACGTCTGGCGGTGGCCGAAGCGGTCGCCGAGCTTGCCCGCGGTGATCAGGGAGACCGCGAGGGCGAGGAAGTAGGCGTTGGTGATCCACTGGACCTGGGCGAAGGTGGCGCCCAGGTCGCTGGCGATGGCCGGGTTGGCGATGGCGACGATGGTGCCGTCGAGGGCCACCATCATGACGCCGACGGCGACGGTGATGAGGGTGAACCACGGGTGGCCGCGCAGCCCCTTGGCGGGCGGCCCGTCCGACGGGTCTGTCGGTGCCTTGCCGCCCGGCCCCGTCGCGTCGATGGTGGTCTGACTGGTCATGCGTTCGAGGTTAGTGACAGTCACTGACAATTGACAAACGACTCCATAAGTCGGTAACTGACACATCATGGAAACTCTGCGTGAGCGCAAGAAGCAGCGCACCCGGGACGCGCTGCTGCGCGCCGCCGTGGAGCTGTTCACCACGCGGGGGTACGAGAGGACCACCGTCGACGAGATCGCCGCCGCCGTCGACGTCTCGCAGCGCACCTTCTTCCGCTACTTCGACGGCAAGGACGAGGCCGCGCTCGCCCTGGTGGAGATGACGGTGGCGCGGTTCGTCGAGACGGTGCGCGAACGCCCGCCGCACGAGGCGCCGATGGAGGCGCTGCGCCAGGCGGTGCTGGACGGCTGGCACTCGATCAACGAGGTCGTGGAGTCCGTCGTACCCGTGGAGCTGTATCTGCGCATGTACCGGGTGATCGAGTCGACGCCGGTGCTGCTCGCCGCGCACTTGCGGCGCTCGGTGGAGGTGGAGGAGGTCCTCGCGCGGGTGATCGCCGGGCGCGAGGGGCTCGACGTGGACGCCGATCCGCGGCCCCGGCTGGCGGTGGCCGTGTTCAGCGGGGTGATGCGGGTGACGGAACGGCAGTGGTCCACGGGCGCGGACTTCAGCCTGGAGGGGATCCGCGCGCTGACGTCGCTCTACCTCGACGGGGTGGGGCCCGCGCTGCTCGGAGACTGGCGCGAGGCCTGACGGAGACGCACGAGACGGAGACGCACGAGACGGAGATGCACGAGACGGAGATGCACGAGGCCCGGGGCACGGCCCGACGGACAAAGAGGCCTGAAGGGCTTTATGACCCTTTCCACGCCTGCTGAAACGTGATCCCCGTCACTTGGGTCACCCGAGACCCTCTCGTTCTCCTAGTGTGTCCTTTCAGTGACTTCCTTCGACACCTCCCCGCAGCTCAACGTCTGGCGCGCACTGGCCGCCCTGGCCGTGGTGTTCCTGATGCTGACGACCACCGGCTGGACGGCCCTGCGCCACCAACGGGAGACCACCGCACTCCAGGCCTCGCGCACGGCGTGGGAGCACGGCCGGCTGAACGGCCACCGGTTGCCCGACCCCGGTGCGGCCCCCGCCCGGCTCGCCCGCTTCTTCGCCAAGCTGACCGCCCCGCAGCGCACCGCGCTCGTGCACGACTACGCGCTCGCGGTGGGCAACATGAACGGTGCCCCCGTCGAACTGCGCTACCGCGCCAACCGGAGGGCGCTGCTGCAGCAGACGCGGCTCGAGCGCACCCGCATGCACGACAAGCGGCTCACGCCCTCGGGGCAGCGGCTGGCCGGGCGGCGCCTGCAGCGCTACGCGTCGATGAGCACCGGCGACCGGCAGATCCTCGCCTTCGACCCGGAAGGCTCCGGCCGGGTCGCCGAGGTCTTCGGCAGCCTGGACAAGGCCGAGCGGATCTCCGTCGTCGTCCCCGGCGTCGACACCGACCTGCTCACCTTCCAGCGCACGAACCGCAAGTACTCGGCGCCCGTCGGCATGGCCCAGGCCCTCTACGCGGCCGAGGGCGAGGCGAGCCCCTCGACGCGTACGGCCGTGATCGCCTGGGCGGACTACACCTCCCCCGACGGTCTCGGCATCGACTCGGCCACCGCGATGCGCGCCGAGAACGGCGCCGTCCGGCTGAACGCCCTGCTGACCGCCCTGCCGGGCAGCGCGCCCGTCTCGATGTTCTGCCACAGCTACGGCTCCGTGGTGTGCGGGGTCGCCGCGCACGCGATGCCGGACCGGGTGGCGGACATCGCGGTGGCCGGCAGCCCGGGGATGCGGGTGGGAACGGCCGCCCAGCTGGACACCGACGCGCGGGTGTGGGCGATGCGGGACGCCGACGACTGGGTGCAGGACGTCCCGCATCTGGAGGTCGGCGGCCTCGGGCACGGCGAGGACCCGATGGCGGCGGTGTTCGGCGCGCGGGTGCTGTCGGCGCGGGAGGCGAAGGGCCACGGAGGCTACTTCCAACCGGGTACGGACAGCCTGCGCAACTTCGCCGAGATCGGCACCGGCGCGTACCACTCGGTGGAGTGCGCCCACGACGATGCCGCCTGCACGGTGGGTTTGTCCGATACGACAGAGGCCGGACGCGCGTAGAGACGCAGGAATTGCGGCGCGCGCGGGGAGGGGACGAAGAATGGGTGTCCCGCATACGATGAGCCGCATGGGTGACGTACTGGCCGGATTTCATGCCGCCTGGGAGTTCGAGTCCGATTCCGTCCTCATCCGCTACGAACGGGGGCTGCGCACGCCCAGGCTGCTGTCGGCACTGGGCGAGCGCCGGATTCCGCTGGCGGCCGTCGGCGGGGTGACGCTGACCGCCGGCAAACGCGGCACGGTCGTGCTCCGGGCGGAGCCGCGGCCGGGAGCCGATCCGTTGATGGAGGCGGCCGCGGGACAGCTCAAGGAAGGGTGCGACCCGTACCGGCTGGTGCTGCCCGCCGAGCGGGAGACTCTCGCCGAGTACTACGCCGACGAGCTGCAGGAGCGGCTGACCGAGTCCGGACCGGCGGAACGGTTCCTCGTGGACGCGCCGGAAGCGCCGCTGTCGTTCAAGGCGTACGACGGGAAGGCCTCGTTCGACGGTCGCACGGTGCGCTTCCGGTGGTTCTGGACGGGGGCTTCGTCGGCGAAGTGGAAGGCCGGCGACCAGAGTTTCGCCGTGTCCGCGCTGAGCGGCGTCGAGTGGCGGTCGCCCGAGGTGTTCGAGGGGCATCTGCGGCTGCTGCGCGGCGAGGCCGCTCCGACCCAGGCCGACCAGGACCCGGGGGCCGTCGTCTTCGGGCTGGGGTACGGGCCGGTGCACGAGTCGCTGCCGTTCGCGGCGGCGGTCCTCGCTGCGGTCCGCGGGCGCGGAACCGCGGCGGCCGTCCCGGCCGCGGCCGCGCCGCGCCGGGACCCCGCCGACATCGCCGAGCGGATCCGGCATCTCGGGGAGCTGCACCTGGCCGGGCTGGTCACCGACGAGGAGTTCTCCGTCAAGAAGGCCGAGTTGCTGGCCGAGCTCTAGGGACGCCGAGGACGTTCACTCACGACCCGCGGAAGTGAACCTCATGTCGGTGTAGCGGTCGCCTGCCACCTTGCCCGCTATCGGCTCCAGCAGGGCCAAATCCTCCTCCGTCAGGACGATGGCCGTCGCCGCCGCGTTCTCCTCGACCCGGGTGGGCTTGCGGGTGCCCGGGATCGGGACCACCGACAGGCCGTGCACCTGGGACTGCTGCTGCACCCAGGCCAGGGCGATCTGGCCGGGCGTCGCCCCGTGGGCCTCGGCGATCGCGCGGATCGGGTCCAGGAGAGCCCCGTTGGCGGCGGCGTTGTCGCCGGTGAAGCGGGGCTGCTGACGACGGAAGTCGTCGGCGGCGAGGTCCCGGTCGGCGTCGGCGAAGGAGCCGGTGAGGAAGCCCCGGCCGAGCGGGGAGTACGCGACCAGGGTCACGCCCAGCTCCCGGGCCGCCGGCACCACCTGGGCCTCGATGTCGCGGCTGAACAGCGACCACTCCGACTGCACCGCGGCGATGGGGTGGACCTCCCGCGCCGCGCGCAGTTCGGCGGCCGTCACCTCGCTCAGGCCCAGCTGCTTGACCTTGCCCTCGCGCACCAGATCGGCCATCACGCCGACGGTGTCCTCGATCGGCACGTTCACATCGCGCCGGTGCATGTAGTAGAGGTCGATGACGTCGACGTCCAGCCGCTTCAGGCTGGCCTCGACGGACTGGCGGATGTAGGGCGCGTCGTTGCGGATGATCCGCCGCGTCGGGTCGTCCGGCGGGACCGCCAGGGCGAACTTGGTCGCGATCACGACCTCGTCGCGGTGGGCCCCGAAGAACGGGGAGAGGAACTTCTCGTTCTCCCCCGCGCCGTACGCGTCCGCCGTGTCGTACATCGTGACGCCCAGCTCCAGGGCGCGTTCCAGGGTGGCCCGGGACTCCTTCGCGTCCGGGGGGCCGTAGGCGAAGCTCATGCCCATGCAGCCGAGGCCCTGGACGCCGACCTCGGGGCCGTTCTCGCCGAGTCGTGCCGTCGGGATCCTGGAGTCGGTCATCGGGCGGTCCTTTCCGCTTCGTCGTGCCGGACGCCGGTGGCGTCCGCATAGAACGTGATCTTCCGGTCGAGCACGGCGAGGGTGTCCTCGAGCTCGGCGATCCGGGCCCGGACGTCCCGCCGGGTCGCCTCCAGGAGCTCGTACCGCTCGCGGAACGTGCTCTCCCCCTCCCGCACCAGCTCGGCGTACCGCACCATGTCGGCGACCGGCATACCGGTCAGCCGCAGCTTTCCGACGAGGTCGAGCCAGTCCAGGTCACGGTTGCTGTAGCGACGCTGGCCGGTGTGCGAGCGGTCGATGTGGGACATCAGCCCGATCCGCTCGTACCAGCGCAGGGTGTGGGCGGTGAGGCCGGTGAAGGCGACGACCTCGCTGATCGTGTAGCTGTCCTGCCCGTCCGGACGGGGGTGCCGCGGTGGTGGCGCGGCGCAGACGTCCTGGGGGTTCGGGGTCTGATCGATGGTCACGGGTGTGGTCTGCAACACCGTCATGGCCTCCACGCTATGGCCTTGGAGTGCGCTCCAAGCAAGCGGAAACGGTAAGAAAACGGGGGACGCGGCTTGATCACACTGGTTAGCGTGCGGGGCATGAGTCCTGTACGCCGTGCCCTGCCCGAAGATGCCGCCGAAGTGCTGCGGCTGCGTCAAGTGATGATCGACTCGATGTCTCCGGTGGACTCCTCCACCGGCTGGCACGCCGAGTCGCTGCCCACGCTGCGGGAGCGGCTGTCCGAGCCGGACGGGGACTTCGCGGCCTTCGTCGTGGACCACCCGGAGCGGCCGGGGACGCTGGCCGCGCTGGTCGTCGGGACGGTCGAGTACCGGATCGGCCGGGTCGGCAACCCGGCCGGGACCATCGGTTTCGTGTTCAGCGTCGCCACCGACCCGGACGCGCGCCGCCGTGGGTACGCGCGGGCGTGCATGGACGCGCTGCTGGAGTGGTTCCGGGCCCGGGGTGCCGTACAGATCCAGCTCACCGCGTCCGCCGACGCGGCCCCCCTCTACGTTTCCATGGGCTTCAAGCCCAAGCCGGACCCCTTGATGGAGCTGCTGCTCTGAGACACATAGGCTCGGCCGCATGTCGTTGACGAGCCTCGCGTTGATCGAGAACTGGCCGGTTCCCTCCGCCTCGGCGGGTGTCGTACGGGCCGACGGTACGGTCCTGGGGACCCACGGACCCGTCGGGCGGCGCTTCCCGCTGGCCTCGGTCACCAAGCCGCTCGCCGCGTACGCGGCCCTCGTCGCGTACGAGGAGGGGGCGGTCGAGCTGGACGAGCCGGCCGGGCCGCCGGGGGCCACGGTCCGTCATCTCCTCGCCCACACCTCCGGGCTGGCCTTCGACGAGCACCGGGTGACGGCGCCTCCGGGAGAGCGGCGGCTGTACTCCAACGCCGGGTTCGAGCAGCTCGGCGACCACCTCGCGAAGGCCACGGAGATCCCTTTCGCGGAGTATCTGCGGCAGGCGGTGCTGGAGCCGCTGGGGATGGCCGACACCTCCCTGGAGGGCTCCCCGGCCAAGGACGGGGTGTCCACCGTGACGGACCTGCTGCGGTTCGCGGCGGAGCTGCAGGCGCCCCGGCTGCTGGATCCACGGACGGTGGCGGCGGCGATGAGCGTGCAGTACCCGGGGACGAAGGGCGTGCTGCCGGGGTACGGGCACCAGAACCCCAACGACTGGGGCCTCGGCTTCGAGATCCGCGACTCCAAGTCGCCGCACTGGACGGGGAGTTCCTCCTCGCCGCGCACCTTCGGTCACTTCGGGCAGTCCGGTACGTTCCTGTGGGTCGATCCCGCGGCGGGCGTCGCCGGGGTCGCCCTGACGGACCGGGCGTTCGGGCCCTGGGCGGTCGAGGCGTGGCCCGCGTTCACGGACGCGGTGCTGGCCGAGGTGCGGGGCTGAGTTCCTCGCCCCCCGGGCCGAAGGCCCACATCAGCAGCTCCGTGTCCGTCACGCCCACCGCCTCCACGTCCCGCGCGTCCGTGATGCGCGCCGCGTCACCCGCCGCCAGCTTCTCGCCGTCCAGGCGGGCTTCGCCGCGCACGACATGGACGTAGACGTGGGGCGCGTCCGGCACGGCGGTCCGCTCCCCCGCGCCCAGCCGCCGCACGTGCAGCATCGCGCCCGCCTCCGGGACGGCGTACGGGGTGGCGTCGGCGATGCCGCGGACCGTCTCGTAGGCCGGGTCGCCGCCGGGGTCGGACGGGGCCAGCCACATCTGGACGAAGGCCAGCGGCACGTCGGCGTCGTTGCGTTCCACGTGCCGTACGCCGCCCGCGGAGCTGAGCCTCTGGACGTCGCCGGGGCGGACCAGGGTCCGGTGGCCGGCCGAGTCGTGGTGGGTGAGCTCGCCCTCGACCACCCAGGTGACGATCTCGGTGTGGCTGTGCGGGTGTTCGTCGAAGCCCGCGCCGGGCGCGAGGCGCTCCTCGTTGCAGGCGATCAGCGGCCCGAAGCGGAGGTTGCCGGGGTCGTAGTGGGGGCCGAAGGAGAAGGCGTGCCTGGTGTCGATCCCGGCCGCCGGGTCCCCGCCTCGGTAGCGCTCACCGGCGCGCCGTACGTGCATCACGCGTCTACGGTAGACCCCCGCACCGCCGCCGCCCGTGCGACGACCGCGTGCCGCGCCCTCCCGTGACCCGGCGGCGCACGCCCCCGTCCCGATAAGGCAGTCTTGTCCCGTGCCCGAACCCGAAACCACTCACCCCGATCCTGCGGCGCACGCCGTCCACCCCCACCCCGCGACGCTGAAGCGGCTGGAGAAGTCCTCCGGAAGTCTCGCCGCCCAGGCCATCGCGCGGATGGACGAGACACTGTCGTGGTACCGGGCGATGCCACCGGAGAACCGTTCCTGGATCGGGCTGGTCGCCCAGGCGGGCATCGCCGCCTTCACCGAGTGGTTCCGGCATCCGGACGCCCCGCAGGCCATCTCCACGGATGTGTTCGGGACCGCACCGCGTGAGCTGACCCGGGCCATCACGCTGCGGCAGACCGTCGAGATGGTGCGGACCACCATCGAGGTCATGGAGTCCGCGATCGACGAGGTCGCGGCCCCCGGCGACGAGAACGTGCTGCGCGAGGCGCTCCTCGTGTACGCCCGGGAGATCGCCTTCGCGACCGCCCAGGTCTACGCCCAGGCCGCCGAGGCACGCGGCGCCTGGGACGCCCGGCTGGAGTCGCTCGTCGTGAACGCCGTGCTGAGCGGTGAGGCCGACGAGGGGGCGGTGAGCCGGGCCGCGGCCCTGGGGTGGAACGCGCCCGAGCATGTGTGCGTGGTCCTGGGGACCGCGCCCGACGGCGACTCCGAGCTGACCGTCGAGGCGATCCGGCGGGCCGCGCGGCACGCCAAGCTCCAGGTGCTCACCGGCGTGCTCGGCTCCCGCCTGGTCGTGATCGCCGGCGGCAGCGACAACCCGCTCGCCGTCGCCAGATCGCTGATCGGCCCGTTCGCCGCGGGATCCGTGGTGGCCGGGCCCGTCGTGCCCGACCTGCTCGCCGCGACCCGGTCGGCACAGGCCGCCGCGGCCGGGCTCAAGGCGGGTTCCGCCTGGCAGGACGCACCGCGGCCGGTGCTGGCGGACGATCTGCTGCCGGAACGCGCGATCGCCGGTGATCCCGGCGCGCGTGAGCAGTTGGTGGAGGAGATCTACAGACCGCTCGAGGAGGCCGGTTCCGCGCTCCTGGAGACGCTCGCCGTCTATCTCGAACAGGCGTCCAGTCTCGAAGGGGCCGCCCGGATGCTCTTCGTCCACCCGAACACCGTGCGCTACCGGCTTCGACGTGTGACTGACGTCACCGGTTGGTCGCCTTCGGATGTACGCTCCGCGTTCACGCTCCGGATCGCACTGATCCTGGGGCGTCTGGTCGACGGTGATCCCCAGACCTAGGCTTTTGTCGGGGCTCCACAAAACCCCCTGCCGTTCTTCGTCCCTGTCCCCACGGGCGGCTTTGGCCGTCCACAAGAGAGAGTGTGAGAGTGCTCGTACTCGTCGCTCCCGGCCAGGGCGCCCAGACGCCCGGCTTCCTGACCCCCTGGCTCGAACTCCCCGGTGCCGCAGCCCGCGTCGCCGCGTGGTCGGACGCCATCGGCCTGGACCTCGCCCACTACGGCACCCAGGCCGACGCGGACGAGATCCGTGACACCGCCGTGGCCCAGCCGCTGCTGGTGGCCGCCGGAATCCTGTCCGCGACCGCACTCGGCGAGGTGACCCCCGGCGCCGTCGCCGGTCACAGCGTCGGCGAGTTCACCGCCGCCACCTTCGCCGGCGTCCTCGACGACACCGCCGCGCTGACCCTCGTACGCACGCGCGGCCTGGCCATGGCCGAGGCCGCCGCGATCACCGAGACCGGTATGTCCGCGCTGCTCGGCGGTGACCCCGAGGTGTCCGTCGCGCACCTGGAGAAGCTGGGGCTGACCCCGGCGAACATCAACGGCGCGGGCCAGATCGTCGCCGCGGGCACGCTGGAGCAGCTCGCCGCGCTGAACGAGGACAAGCCCGAGGGTGTCCGCAAGGTCGTCCCGCTGAAGGTCGCCGGCGCCTTCCACACGCGTCACATGGCGCCGGCCGTCGAGGCCCTCGCCAAGGCGGCCGCGGACCTCACGCCGGCCGACCCGAAGGTCCGCTACGTCTCCAACCGGGACGGACGGGCCGTCGCCACCGGCGCCGAGATCCTGGAGCGCCTGGTCGGCCAGGTCGCCAACCCCGTCCGCTGGGACCTGTGCATGGAGACCTTCAAGGAGCTCGGCGTGACCGCGCTCCTCGAGGTCTCCCCCGGCGGCACCCTGGTCGGCCTCGCCAAGCGCGCCCTGCCCGGTGTGAAGACGCTGGCGCTGAAGACCCCCGACGATCTCGACGCCGCTCGCGAGCTCATCGCCGAGCACGGCGTCGCCTGAGGAGCCCTGATGGCGAAGATCAAGCCCAGTAAGGGCTCCCCGTACGCGCGCATCCTCGGAGTCGGCGGCTACCGGCCCACCCGGGTCGTCCCCAACGAGGTGATCCTCGAGACGATCGACTCGTCCGACGAGTGGATCCGCTCGCGCTCCGGCATCGAGACCCGGCACTGGGCGAACGACGAGGAGACCGTCGCCGCCATGTCGGTCGAGGCGTCCGGCAAGGCCATCGCCGACGCCGGGATCAGCGCCGCGCAGATCGGCGCGGTGGTCGTCTCGACCGTCTCGCACTTCAAGCAGACGCCGGCCGTGGCCACCGAGATCGCCGACAAGCTCGGCACGAACAAGGCCGCCGCCTTCGACATCTCGGCCGGCTGCGCGGGCTTCGGCTACGGCCTGACCCTCGCCAAGGGCATGGTGGTGGAAGGTTCCGCCGAGTACGTGCTCGTCATCGGCGTCGAGCGGCTGTCCGACCTGACCGACCTGGAGGACCGCGCGACGGCCTTCCTGTTCGGTGACGGCGCGGGCGCGGTCGTGGTCGGCCCGTCCGACGAACCGCACATCGGCCCGACCGTGTGGGGCTCGGAGGGCGACAAGTCCGAGACGATCAAGCAGACCGTGCCGTGGAACGAGTTCCACACCGGCGACGTCTCCAACCTCCCGCTCGACAGCGCGGGCAAGGTGAAGTTCCCCGCCATCACGCAGGAGGGCCAGGCGGTCTTCCGCTGGGCCGTCTTCGAGATGGCGAAGGTCGCCAAGGAGGCGCTGGACGCCGCCGGCATCACCGCCGACGAACTCGACGTCTTCATCCCGCACCAGGCCAACGAGCGGATCATCGACTCGATGGTGAAGACTCTCAAGCTGCCGCAGTCCGTCACGGTCGCCCGTGACGTGCGCACCACCGGCAACACCTCGGCCGCCTCGATCCCGCTCGCGATGGAGCGGCTTCTGGCGACCGGCGAGGCGAAGAGCGGCGACACCGCGCTCGTCATCGGATTCGGGGCGGGTCTCGTCTACGCCGCCACTGTCGTTACCCTCCCCTAGGCACTCCGTGCCGGATCATCCGGTCCGACGCGGAGCACCCAATGCCACAACCTCTGGAATATCAAAGAAGGAGCGCCAACATGGCCGCCACTCAGGAAGAGATCGTCGCCGGTCTCGCCGACATCGTGAACGAGATCGCCGGCATCCCGGTTGAGGACGTCCAGCTGGACAAGTCCTTCACCGACGACCTGGACGTCGACTCGCTGTCCATGGTCGAGGTCGTCGTCGCCGCTGAAGAGCGCTTCGAGGTCAAGATCCCGGACGAGGACGTCAAGAACCTCAAGACCGTCGGCGACGCGACGAGCTACATCCTCAAGAACCAGGGCTGATCCACCGGCCTCCCTGGGCCGAACTGCCCCGCCACCCGGCGGTGGCGCCGTTCTCCCCGCTGAGGCGGGGGTAGTCCTCCTCGCAACGTTGGAGAAAGAATCCGTGAGCCCGACCAATCGCACCGTGGTCGTCACCGGTATCGGCGCAACCACACCGCTGGGTGGCGACGCAGCCTCAACCTGGGAGGGCCTGGTCGCCGGTAAGTCCGGCGTCAAGGTCCTGGAGCAGGAGTGGGCGGCCGACCAGGCCGTCCGCATCGCGGCCAGGGTCGCGGTGGAACCCCTCGAGGTCATCCCGCGGCCGCAGGCCCGCAAGCTGGACCGCTCGGCGCAGTTCGCGCTGATCGCGGCCCAGGAAGCCTGGAAGGACGCCGGTTTCGCCGGCAAGGCCGGCGAGGACGGCAGCGAAGGTGACGTCGACCCCGACCGGCTCGGCGCGGTCATCGCCTCCGGCATCGGCGGCGTGACCACCCTGCTCGACCAGTACGACGTGCTGAAGGAGAAGGGCGTCCGCCGCGTCTCCCCGCACACCGTGCCGATGCTGATGCCCAACAGCCCCTCCGCCAACGTGGGTCTGCTCGTGGGTGCCCGCGCGGGCGTGCACACGCCGGTCTCGGCGTGCGCGTCGGGCGCGGAGGCCATCGGCTACGCCATCGAGATGATCCGTACGGGCCGTGCCGACGTCGTCGTCGCCGGTGGTACGGAGGCGGCGATCCACCCGCTGCCCATCGCCGCGTTCGGCAACATGATGGCGATGTCCAAGAACAACGAGAACCCGCAGGGCGCCTCGCGTCCCTACGACATCTCCCGCGACGGCTTCGTCATGGGCGAGGGCGCCGGTGTGATCGTCCTGGAGTCCGCCGAGCACGCCGCTCGCCGCGGGGCCCGGGTGTACGCGGAGGCGGTCGGCCAGGGCATCTCCTCCGACGCCCACGACATCGTGCAGCCGGAGCCCGAGGGCCGCGGTATCGCGCACGCCCTGCAGAACCTGCTGGACAACACCGACCTGAATCCGGCGGAGATCGTGCACGTCAACGCGCACGCCACCTCGACGCCGGCCGGTGACGTGGCCGAACTGAAGGCGCTGCGCAAGGTCTTCGGCGACGACGCGGACCACTTCGCGGTCTCCGCGACCAAGTCGATGACCGGTCACCTGCTGGGTGGCGCGGGCGGCGTGGAGTCCGTCGCGACGGTCCTCGCGCTGTACAACCGGATCGCTCCGCCGACCATCAACATCGAGAACCTCGACCCCGAGGCCGAGGCCAACGCGGACATCGTGCGGGGCGAGGCGCGCAAGCTGCCCGTCGAGGGCCGTATCGCCGCCCTGAACGACTCGTTCGGCTTCGGCGGACACAACGTGGTCCTGGCGTTCCGGACGGTCTGAGAAGCACCCGTACACAGCTGCCTGTGCACGGCTTCCCGTACACAACGCGAAGGGCCCCACCTCTCGAGGCGGGGCCCTTCGCGTTGTCCCGGTCTCAGACGACCTGGTGCAGCCAGCGCACCGGAGCTCCCTCGCCCGCGTATCTGAAGGGCTCCAGCTCGTCGTCCCACGGCTTGCCGAGGAGCTTGGAGAGTTCGGCCTCCAGGTCCGTCTCACCGCGCCGGCTGCGCAGCAGGGCCGCGCGGAGCCGGTCCTCGGGGATCAGGATGTCGCCGTGGATGCCGGTGACGGCGTGGAAGATGCCGAGGTCGGGGGTGCAGCTGTAGCGCTCGCCCTCGGCGGTGGCGCAGGGCTCGGCGGTGACCTCGAAGCGCAGCAGGTGCCAGCCGCGCAGTGCGGAGGCCAGTTTGGACGCGGTGCCGGCCTCGGCCTTCCAGGAGAACTCCGAACGCCAGGTGCCGGGCGCGGCGGGCTGCCGGATCCAGTCGAGGTTGACGCGCGTGCCGAGCACCCCGGCGACGGCCCACTCGACGTGCGGGCACAACGCGCGCGGCGCGGAGTGCACGTACAGAACTCCACGTGTCGTCACCGGGACCTCCGGGCAGAGCGGGACAGTCTTGCAGGCTGGCATGGCGGCGGTGGCAGGCAGCCGTGTTGATGGCGAGGCTACCGTGCGGCGGCGCAAGGAGTGTGACGTACCGTCGGTCCCAGCGCCCCGAAACCTCCGTCATTCACCCGGCAGGACGCCTGTACGGGCGTGAGGCGTTCCATCTTGTGGGTGTGATTCGCCGGGAACTCCCGCGCGTTGTCATAGGGGGGCGTTGTTTCGAGGAGCTTCGAAGAGCGAGGGGAACACCAGCGGATGCGGAAACGGAACCGGCACGCGCGGGCCGTGCTCGCGGGCACGGCGGCGGCCGTCCTGGGCCTGACCGGCTGTGACGCACTGGGGGGCGGCGACGCCGAGGGGCCCTCGGGCACGCACGCCCGGCAGGCGAAGCCGTCGCCGTCGCCGACCCCGTTGTGGGACTCCAGTCCCTCCTCGGTGGCGGCGGTGGGTGACTCGATCACGCGTGGCTTCGACGCGTGTACGGTGCTCGCGGACTGCCCCGAGGTGTCCTGGGCGACCGGCAGCAGCACGGAGGTGAACAGCCTCGCCGTCCGGCTGCTGGGCCCGGCGAAGGCGGCCACGCACAGCTGGAACTACGCGGCGACCGGGGCGCGGATGGCGGACGTACCGGCCCAGATGACCCAGGCGGCGGCCGAGAAGCCGCAGTTGGTGACGGTGATGGCGGGGGCGAACGACGCCTGCCGGAACTCGACGTCGGCGATGACGTCGGTGGCCGACTTCCGCGCGCAGTTCCAGGACGCGCTGAGCACCCTGCGCCGTGCGCTGCCGAAGACCCAGGTGTATGTGTCGAGCGTGCCGGACCTGAAGCGGCTGTGGTCGCAGGGGCGGACGAACGTGCTGGGCAAGCAGGTGTGGAAGCTGGGCCTGTGCCCGTCGATGCTGGGCGACGCGGACGCGCTGGACTCGGCGGCGACCCTGCGCCGGGACACCGTGCAGAAGCGGGTGGAGGCCTACAACTCGGTGCTGGCGGAGGTCTGCGCGAAGGACGTGCGGTGCCGGTTCGACGGCGGCGCGGTGTACCGGTTCAGGTTCGGCACCGACCAGTTGAGCCACTGGGACTGGTTCCACCCCAGCAAGGACGGACAGGCGCGGCTCGCGGAGATGGCCTATCGAGGAGTCACCGCGAAGACCTCGTGACTTAGGGTTTCGCTCATGAGCGAACACTTCGGGACACTTTCCGACGGCACCGCGGTGCACCGCTGGACCCTGGAGCGGGCGGGCACGCGGGTGCGGGTCCTCTCGTACGGCGGGATCGTGCAGTCCGTCGAGGTGCCGGACCGGGAAGGGCACGCGGCGAACGTGGTGTTGGGGTTCGCGGACCTGGAGGGCTACGTCACGCACCCGGAGCCCTATCTCGGGGCGCTGGTCGGCCGGTACGCCAACCGGATCGCACTGGCCCGCTTCCCGCTGGACGGGCTCACGTACGCGCTCGCGCCGAACGACGATCCGGGCTCCCTGCACGGCGGCGAGCGCGGCTTCGACAAGCGGGTGTGGGACGTCGAGCCGGTCGAGCACGGGCTGCGGCTCAGCCGGGTCGCCCCGCACGGCGAGGAGGGCTTCCCGGGCCGCCTGGAGGTCACCGCGACGTACACGCTCGACGCGTCGGGGGCGCTGCGGTTCGTGTACGAGGCGGTCACGGACGCGCCGACGGTGGTGAACCTGACCAACCACAGCTACTTCAACCTGGGCGGACCGGGGAGCGGCAGCGCCGGCGGCCACGAACTGCGGCTGGCCGCCTCCCGGTACACGCCGGTCGACGCGCACCGGATCCCGACGGGTGAGCTCGCGCGGGTGGCGGACAGCCGCTTCGACTTCCGTACGGCCCGCAAGGTCGGCGCCGGGTACGACCAGAACTTCGTGCTGGACAAGGGCGTCACGGACACGCCGGTCGAGGTGGCCGAGCTGTACGATCCGGCGTCCGGGCGGGCGCTGACGGTGGCGACCACCGAGCCGGGGCTCCAGCTGTACACCGCCGACTATCTGAGCGAGCCCTTCGAGCCCGGTGAGGGCGTCGCGCTGGAGACCCAGCACTTTCCCGACTCGCCGAACCGGCCGCAGTTCCCGAGCACCGTGCTGCGGCCGGGGGCGCGGTACCGGTCGGAGACGGTGTACGGCTTCTCGGTCCGGTAGGGACCGCACGCCCCGGCAGGAACCGCGCTCTCCGGTGCAAGCCCCTGGAAAACCGGAGAAGATGTTGCCCCGGTCCAGGGGTCAGGTCCCGGACCGGGGCTGTCAGCGGGGCGACGAGCGCCGGTTCATACGTTAATCGTCGCGGTGATCCTGCGGTCCGCGATCGAGCGGCCCACCTGGATTTCGTACGAACCTTTCACAAAGGACCACCGGTGGTCCGCCTCGTCCCACACCTCGAAGGCACGGGTGGGGATCTCCACGGTGACCTCGGCGCTCTCCCCCGGGCCCGCCTCGACACCGGCGAAGCCGGCCAGCCAGCGGGCCGGGCGGTCGGGCGCCGGGCTCTGCGATGCCGGGGCCGCCCCGGTGGGGGCGAGGTAGACCTGCACGACCTCGCGCCCCGCCCGCTCGCCGGTGTTGCGGACCCGCACCGTGACCGTGGAGCCCGTGATGTCGGCCGACTCGTACGCCCAGTCGGTGTAGCCGAGGCCGTGCCCGAAGGGGAAGGCCGGGGTGCGCCCCTCCTTCTCCCAGGCCCGGTAGCCGATGAAGACGCCCTCGGTGTAACGGAGTTCGCCGTCGGTGGGGGTGACCTCGGTGACCGGGGCGTCGGCGAGGGAGCCCCAGGTGGTGGGGAGCCGGCCGCCGGGCTCGTGGGCGCCCGTCAGGACGTCCGCCAGCGCCGATCCGCCCTCCTGACCGGGGAACCAGGTGAGCAGGACGGCCGCGACGTCCTCACGCCACGGCAGTTCCACCGGGGAGCCCGCGTTGACGACCACGACGGTGTTGGGGTTGGCGGCGGCGACGGCACGGACCAGGTCGTCCTGTCGGCCGGGGAGGCGCAGATCCTTGCGGTCGAAGCCCTCTGACTCGACGCGTTCGGTGGTGGCGACCACGACGACGGCCGTGTCGGCGGTCCGCGCCGCCTCGACCGCCTCGGCGATCAGCTCGTCGGGGTCGCGCGTCGGCTCCTGGTGGGCCAGCGCGAAGGCGACGGCCTTGAAGGGGATGCCCTCGGGAAGCGCGAACACGTGGGTGAGGGAGACCTCGACCGGTGCGCCGGCGGTCAGTCCCACCTGGGCGCGGGGCTGGGGGGAGCCGAAGAACGCCTCGAAGGGGTCGCTGTCGTCGGCGGGGAGCTGGACGTCGTCGTAGTACGTCGTCCCGGCGACGGTGAGGGTGAAGGCACCCGTGCCCTTGATGCCGAAGGTGTGCGGGCCGCTCTCGCGCGGGGTGAAGGTGCCGGTCAGCCCGATCGTGTGGAGGGAGTCGTGGGTGACGCCCTCGGGGAGGTCCGAGCCCATCCACTGGATCTGGCCGTTCGGCGCGGAGCCGGTGCCGATGACGGTTCCGGCGGCGTCACGACAGACCGCCCGCAGCTCGAACCCCTTGTCGGCGACGGCGAGTTCGGTGGTGGGGTCGGCGCCGACCGCGTAGCTGAGGGTGCCCTCGGGGAGCGCGGCGGTGAGGCCTTCGAGCGGGGAGACCGTGCGGACCGGGAAGACGGTCGCGGAGCCGCCGCCGAGGACCCGGGCGTCGCGGGCGGCCGCGCCGACGAGGGCGACGGTGCCGGGCCTGAGCGGCAGCGCGTCGCCCTCGTTGCGGACCAGGACGAAGGAGCGGCGGGCCAGTTCACGGGCCAGGGCCTCGCCGTCGACCGGCGCGGGCGGCTCGGTGACGGCCGGTTCGACGTCCGCGAGGGCGCCGACGCGGGCGGCCAGGCGCAGGACGCGGCGGACGGCCTCGTCGACCTCGGACTCGTCGAGCCGGCGGTCGCGTACCGCCTCGGCGAGGGCCTCGCCGTAGATGGTCTGCGGCCCGGGCATGGCGACGTCGAGGCCGCCCCGCAGCGCGCCCACGGTGTCGCGGGCGGCCATCCAGTCGGAGACGTTGAAGCCGTCGAAGCCCCACTCGCCGCGCAGGACCTCGTTCACGAGGTGGTGGTGTTCGGTCATCGTCGTCCCGTTGACCGTGTTGTAGGCGGTCATGACGCCCCAGGGGCGGGCGTTCTCGACGATGGCCTCGAAGGGCGCCAGGTACAGCTCGCGCAGGGCGCGTTCGCCGACGAGGTTGTTCACGGTGAAGCGGTCGGTCTCGGCGTCGTTGGCGACGAAGTGCTTGACGGTGGTGCCGACACCGCCGGACTGGACGCCGTTCACATAGCCCGCGCCGATCACGCCCGTCAGATACGGATCCTCGCTGTAGGCCTCGAAGTGGCGGCCGCCGAGCGGGGAGCGGTGCAGGTTGACCGTGGGGGCGAGCAGGACGTGGACGCCCTTGCGGCGGGCCTCCTGCGCGAGCAGGACGCCGGCCCGGCGGGCGAGTTCCGGGTCCCAGCCGGCCGCGAGGGCGGTCGGGGAGGGCAGGGCGACGGACGGGTCGTCGGCGGTCCAGCGCACCCCCCGGACGCCGATCGGCCCGTCGGACATGACGAGGGACTTCAGCCCGATCTCGGGAAGCCCGGGCAGCGACCACATGTCCTGGCCGGCAAGCAGCCGGGTCTTGGCGTCCAGGTCGAGCTTGCCGAGGGCCGTCTCGACCGCCGCTTCCACTTCCGCCATCGCGGCGCCTCCTCGTTGCGGTTCAGGGACGCCTCCATCCTGCCCCTGGCGGACTACGAGCGAATCAGAGGCGCACCCGTCGGTCGAGCACCCTCACAGCGAGCCCGCGGGTCTCGGCGTCGCGCTGGTGCCGGCGCTCGCCGCGTCGTCCGTACGGCCGGACATCGCGCTGCTGCCGGTGCGTGACGAGGACGCCCCCGCGCGAGCGGTGTACGCGGCGACGGAACGCGGACGTTCGCTCACGCCGGCGGCGGAGGCGTTCGTCACCGCGCTGCGGGAGGCGGCGGCGGAGATCCGTCGTGGCATGGCGTAGACCACTTCCGTCACGGGATACGGGCATGTGCACACACCGGTCCTCCAGTTCGGGGCCGGCAACACCGATCCGGCCACCGGCACGGTCACCGATCCGGAGTTCGTGCGCAACCGGCTGGACATCGTCGCCCAGGTGCGGGCGATCCTGAGCGTGGCGGCGGGGGCGTAGCTCCGCGCGTGCGGGCCGAGGAGCCGTGGGGGCGGCGGTGGCGGGCGGCCCCGTCAGGGCGTGGCGTTGCGGCCGCCGTGCGCGTGCCCATCGGGTGCGTGGGCCCTGCCGAAGCCGCGTCCCTCGCCTCCCTCGCCTCCCGCGCCTCGCGCGTCACCCTCGTCGTCGCCGTCGTCGCCGTCGCCGTCGGAGATCTCCTCGCCGAGCAGGTCGCGGGCGAGCATCGTGGCGCCCGCGACCGCGCCCGGCATCAGCAACACCGCGACGACGGGCACCAGGAAGGCCAGGCCCAGCGGGGTGCCGAAGCCCCAGATCAGGGTCTTGCGGGAGCGGAACAGGGCGAGCCGGGCGCGCAGGTCGACGTCCCGGCGCTGGAGGGCGACGGCGGCCAGTTCCTCGGTGAGGAAGAAGCCGGTGACGAAGAAGCCGATCACCGGGACCACCGTCTGCCCGACGACCGGGATGAACCCGAGGGCGAACAGCAGCACGGCCCAGAGCAGCGCGCGGCACAGGACGCGGAGGCTGTCGCGGGCGGAGATCCACAGTTCGCGCCAGAGCGGCAGCCCGGACTCGGGGGCCGTGCCGTCGGGCGAGACGTCCCGGTCGACCCTCTCGGAGAGGCTCTCGTAGAAGGGCTGCCCGATGAGCAGGGTGACCGCGGTGAAGGTGAGGACGGCGAGCAGCAGGCCGAGGGCGAACAGCACGGCGACGAGGAAGCCGCGGAACACACCGCGCCAGGGGCTCGACCAGTCGTCCGCGAACGGCGTCGTCCATCCCACGAAGTCCTCGCCCCACACGGCGAGCGCCACCAGCGCGGCCACATAGAGGACAAGCGTGATCAGGCCGGGAAGGAGTCCGAACCCGTACTGCTTGCCGTGCCGGGCCACCCACCGCTGGCCCTTCAGCAGGTACCTGAACCCCACCCCAAGATCGCGCATGGCCGAACTCTATCGGTCGTGCACATTTCACGGCCGTGGGCCGTGGCCACCCACCACGGCGCGCTCGTGGCGGCCCTCGTAGGCCATCCGGGGCATCGGTGACACCAACACCTGCTCGTCGCAGTTGAGTCGAACAGGTACACCTCGCCGTACCGATCTACGGAAGCAACGATCTCGGCACGTTGGAGGAGGTGCTTCGGTGTGACGGCGTGGTACGGGGTGAGGCCGGGCTTGAGGGATTTGACGGCACACGCGAGCAGTGGGCTGGTTGAGGAGAGCGGATGACTCGATTGACTCGGATGACGAGGGAGATCCACGGCACCGTCGCCGACGGATTCGAAGCGGTTCGGGAGGAGTTCGCCGCGTTCGTGGCGGAGGAGGAGCCCGACTACGAAGGCCAGTTGTGCGCGTATGTGCACGGCCGGCGGGTCGTCGACCTGTGGGTGCCGGGCGAGGGTGCCGGACCCGACTCCCTCTACGGCGTCTACTCGTCGACCAAGGGCGCCGCCCACCTGGTGGTCGCCCTCCTCGTCCAGGAGGGCACCCTGGAGCTGGACCGCAAGGTCACCTACTACTGGCCGGAGTTCGCGGCCGAGGGCAAGGGCGCGCTGACCCTGCGCGAGTTGCTCGCGCACCGGGCCGGGGTGATCGGCACGGACACCGGGTTCTCGCCGCAGGAGCTGGCCGACGACCGGCAGATCGCCGAACGCCTCGCCGACCAGCGGCCGTTCTGGCGTCCGGGCACCGCCTTCGGCTACCACGGGCTGGTCATCGGGGCGCTCACCGGCGAGGTCGTACGGCGGGCCACGGGCCGTACGCTCCAGGAGGTGCACGAGGAGCGGGTGCGCGTCCCGTACGGGCTGGACTTCTTCCTGGGGCTGCCCGCCGCGCACGAGCCGCGCTTCCGTACCGCGCAGCCGATGGCGCCGACCGCCGCGCAGCGGGCGCTGCTGGACTCCCTGCCCGGCGGCCCGCACACCCTCGCCGCCGTCGCCTTCAACCGGCACGCCGCCGAGCCGACCGACCTGGAACTCCTGCCGAACGACCCGCTGATCCGGGCCAGGGGGCCGGCCTCGGTGGGCGGGGTGGCCTCGGCGCGCGGACTGGCCGGGCTGTACGCGGCGGCGATCAGCGAGGTCGGCGGGAAGGTGCCGCTGCTGAAGGAGGACACGGCGGCGGAGTTCGGACAGCTGCACTCCGTGGGGTACGACGTGGTGGCGCGCTCGCACAGGTCGTACGGGCTGGGCTTCCAGGCGACCGCGGACACCTGGCACCCGTTCCTGGGCGCCGGGGCGTTCGGGCACAGCGGGGCGGGCGGCTGTCAGGCGTTCGCGGATCCGCGCAGCGGGCTCGCCTACGGCTACACCCGGCGCCGGTTCGCCTTCCCGGGCGGCTCCGCGCCGGAGAACGACCGGCTGGCTGGAGCCGTGCACGGCGCGGCGCTGGCTTCCGGCTGAGGAGCCGAGAGCCGACGGCACGCGGCACGCCGGCCGGCGAGAGCGACGACGCGGCAGGCCGCACGCGGGACGCGGGACAGTCGACTCGACGAGGCGGTCGGCGGGAATGTCGGCGGGACGACCGGTCCGACGGCCGACCGCCGGTCCGACGACCGACCGCCGGTGCGTATCGGGGCCTCGGCGCGTCGGCGGCGGTGCACGGCGAAAGGGCCGACGAGCGAGCGAAGGCCGCACCCCTAGAAACCGCCGTCCGGGGGTGCGGCCTCGTCGTGCGCGCGACGGCTGGTGCCCGGGGCGTCAGGGCGGCGTCACGGACCGGAGGTCAGAGCTTGACGATCATCTTTCCGGTGTTGTCGCCGCGCAGGACCCCGAGGAACGCCTCCAGGTTGTTCTCGATGCCCTCGACGACCGTCTCGCGGTACTTCAGCTCGCCGGAGCGGACCCAGGCGCCGACCTCCCGGACGAACTCCGGCTGGAGGTCGTAGTGGTCGCCGACCAGGAGGCCCTCGATACGGCCGCGGGTCGCGATGAGGCGGGCGAGGTTCTTCGGGCCGGGGGCCGGCTCGGTGTTGTTGTAGACGGAGATCATGCCGCAGATCACGATGCGGCCCTTCTCGTTGAGCGAGCCGATGGCCGCCTCGAGGTGGTCGCCGCCGACGTTGTCGAAGTAGACGTCGACACCGTCGGGAGCGGCCTCACGAAGCTGTGCGGCGACGGGGCCGTTCTTGTAGTTGAAGGCGGCGTCGAAGCCGTACTCCTCGACGAGCAGCTTGACCTTCTCGTCGGAGCCGGCCGAGCCGATGACCCGGGAGGCGCCCTTGAGCCGGGCGATCTGGCCGACCTGGCTGCCGACGGCGCCGGCCGCGCCCGACACGAAGACGGAGTCGCCCTCCTTGAAGGAGCCGGTGCGCAGCAGGCCGGCGTAGGCGGTCAGACCGGTCATCCCGAGGACGCCGAGGTAGGTGGAGAGGGGTGCGGCCTCGGCATCGACCTTGACGGCCTGCTTGGCGTCGAAGGTGGCGTACTCGCGCCAGCCGCCGAAGTGCAGGACGTGATCGCCGACGGCGACGCCCTCGGCGCCGGAGGCGACGACCTCGCCGACCGCCCCGCCCTGCATGGCCTTGCCCAGCTCGAAGGGGGCCACATACGACTTGGCGGCGCTCATGCGGCCGCGCATGTAGGGGTCGACGGAGACGTAGGCGTTGCGTACCAGCACCTCACCCGGGCCGGGCTGCCGGATCTCCGCCTCGGCCAGCTCGAAGTCCTCGGGCTTCGGCCAGCCGACGGGACGGCTGAGCAGACGCCATTCGCGGCTGGTGGTGGGGAGGGCCGAGTCGGTCATGGGGGGCTGCCTTTCAACGCTTGCAAATGCTTCACTACCTGAAACAACCATGCTCCTGAATATTTCAGGATGTCAAGTAACGGGTACCCTGCATTCATGCCGACCTCACATCCGACCCCGCTCCCCGATGCCCTGACCATGGAGGTCGTCGGGCTGATCGGCGAGGTCGTGACCCGCTACTACGAGGACTACGAGGAAGCCGCCGCAGGTCACGCCCTCACCGGCGCACAGGCCCGGCTGCTGAGCCTGCTGTCGCTTGAGCCGCTGCCGATGCGGAAGCTGGCGCAGAAGCTGAAGTGTGAGCCGTCCAACGTGACCGGCATCGTCGACCGCCTGGAGTCACGCGGTCTGGTCGAGCGGCGCCCGGACCCGGCCGACCGCCGGGTGAAGCTGGCGGCGGCCACGGACGAGGGCCGGCGAATCGCCAAGGGGCTGCGCGAGTCGCTGCGGTTCGCGCGGGAACCGCTGGCGGGGCTGGCGGAAGAGGAGCGGGTGGTACTGCGGGGGCTGCTGCGGCGCATGCTGGGCACGGAGGCCTGCGGGGCCTGACCCCGCCGGACCTGACCGGGCTTGACCGGGCTTGACCGGGTCTGCCTCCCCGCCGGGTCCGAGCCTGACGCGCCGGACCCTACCTGACCTCACCGGGCCCGACCGGGCTTGACCGGGCTTGACCGGGTCTGCCTCCCCGCCGGGTCCGAGCCTGACGCGCCGGACCCTGCCTGACCTCACCGGGCCCGACCGGGCTTGACCGGGCCCGACCAGGTCTGCCTCCCCGCCAGGCCCGACGCGCCTGACCCCCACGGACCTCACCCGGGCCGACCGGGCCCGACCGGGTCTACCTCCCCGCCGGGCCCGCGCCTGGCCCCGCCTGACCCCGACGGACCTGCTCGTGCGCGCCTGCGGCTCAGTCGTCCGAGCCGGAATTCCCGCCCCTGCGGCCCGTGCGGTTCGCTCCGCGGACCAGTTCGCCTGCCGCGAGGGAACTCCCTCGAGGGCGTCAGCTCCCGCAGGCTCCGCCAGGAGTACGACAGCCACGTCCGCCGGTACCTGTGGGGCGGACATTTCTGGTCCGGCTCCTACTTCGCAGGATCATGCGGTGGGGCACCCCTGACCATCGTCAAGCAGTACATCGAAAACCAGCAGCGCCCCGTCTGACCGTCACCCCCAAGAGGCAGCGCACTCCGGCGCTCCGCGCCTCCGACCCGAGGAAGGCCTTCACCCCCACCCTGAAGGGCGGAGCACTGGCCAAGATCAGAGGTAGAGATGGCCCGCCTTCACCATCCGGACGCCGGGACAGCACGGCGACGGCACCCGGCTCCGGGCGTGGGACCGGGTGCCGGGTGCCGTCGCCTTCGGCTTCAGGCCTTCTTGCGGGTCGTCATGAAGCGCTGGACCAGGATGAACGCGCACAGCAGCACACCCGTGGCGATCTTCGTCCACCAGGAGCTGAGCGTGCCCTCGAACTGGATGATGCTCTTGATCAGACCCAGCACCAGCACCCCGAACAGGGTTCCCAGCACATAGCCGGAGCCACCCGTCAGCAGCGTGCCGCCGATGACGACGGCGGCGATCGCGTCGAGTTCCATACCGGTCGCGTGCAACGGGTCACCGGACTGGATGTACAGGGTGAAGAGGAGCCCGGCGAGCGCCGAGCAGAAGCCGCTCACCGTGTACACGGCGATCTTCGTGCCGCCCTGCGGGAGACCCATCAGCATGGCCGACTGCTCGTTGCCGCCGATGGCGTACACCCGGCGCCCGAAGCGGGTGTAGTGCAGGACGTAGAACGCCACGGCGAGGACCACCAGCGAGACGATCGCGCCGATCGAGAGGAAACCCATCCCCAGCGACACCTGCGCCTGGGCCATGCTGCTCACCGAGGAGTCGCCGATCGAGATCGACTCCTTGCTGATGACCAGGCACAGGCCGCGGAAGAGGAAGAGGCCGGCGAGGGTCACGATGAAGGGCTGGATCTCGAAGTTGTGGATCACATAGCCCATCAGGAAGCCGCCGAAGGCTCCCACGGCCAGCGCCATCGGGATCACGACCACGATCGGCAGCCCCTGGCGCTCCACCAGCCAGGCCGTGAACATCGTCGTGAAACCGATCATCGAGCCGACGGACAGGTCGATACCGCCGGACAGGATGACGAAGGTGACACCGACCGCGGCGACCAGCAGATAGCCGTTGTCGATGAACAGGTTCAGGAAGACCTGCGGCTCGCCGAACCCGTAGTTCTGGTACCGGCTCAGGCCCACGAGGTACATCACGAGGAAGAGCAGGGCCGTCACGCCGACGGGCAGCCGCCGGTCGCCGAGCAGCCGCGCGGCCTTGGACGGGGTACGGCTGTCGGAGGCCGTGGGGCTCTGGGTGGTCGCGCTCATCACGACACCTCCATCTTGGGAGCGGCCTCGGTCGCCGTGGCGGGGTCGGCCGGGGCCGCGCCCTGCTTGGCGCGTCCCTTCGCGGCGAACCCTGCGGCGAATTTCGCACCGAACACCTTGGCGCGGAACTTCGGGGACTGGAGCAGGCAGACGACGATGACGACGGCGGCCTTGAAGACCAGGTTGGTCTGGGTCGGCACGCCGATGGTGTAGATCGTGGTGGTCAGGGTCTGGATGACGAGGGCGCCGACCACCGTGCCGCCGACGGAGAACCGGCCGCCCAGCAGCGAGGTGCCGCCGATCACCACGGCGAGGATCGCGTCGAGTTCGATCCACAGGCCGGCGTTGTTGCCGTCCGCGGCCGAGGTGTTGGAGCTGATCATCAGGCCGGCGATGCCCGCGCACAGCGCGCAGAACGCGTACACCATGATCTTGATGCGCCGGGACCTGATGCCCACCAGACGGCTGGCCTCCGCGTTGCCGCCGACCGCCTCGACCAGCAGACCTAGAGCCGTGCGCCGGGTCAGCACCACGGTGACGGCCACGACCGCGGCCACCACGAAGATGGAGAACGGCAGGGTCAGCCAGTAGCCGCCGCCGATCAGCTTGTACGGCTCGCTGTTGATGGTGATGATCTGGCCGTCGGTGATCAGCTGGGCGACACCTCGCCCAGCGACCATGATGATCAGGGTGGCGATGATCGGCTGGATGCCCATCCTGGCGACCAGGAAGCCGTTCCACAGGCCGCAGACGACCGCGGCCAGCAGGCCCAGCCCCATGGCGAGCAGCACCCCGGACAGGGCGCCCTGGTCGGACTGGTCACTGATGTACGAGCAGGCCAGCGCCCCGGTGATGGCGACCACGGCGCCGACGGAGAGGTCGATGCCGCCGGTCGCGATGACCAGGGTCATACCGACCGCCACCAGGATGAGGGGCGAGCCGAACAGCACGATCGAGACGAGGCTGCCGTAGAGGTGGCCGTCCGCCATCTTGACCGAGAAGAAGTCGGGGGTGAAGGGAACGTTGACGAGCAGCAGCAGGACCAGGACCGCCACCGGCCAGAACAGGTGGTGGTGGGTCAGCGCTCGCCACCGGGAAGAGGTGGTCGAAGAGGTGGTCACTGGTGCTCTCCGCTCGCGATGGTCTCCAGGATCCGGGTCGTGGTGATCTCGGGCCCGTTGGTGATCTGCGCCACCAGCCGGCGGTCGCGCAGTACTCCGATGGTGTGACTGAGCCGGAGTACCTCCTCCAGTTCGGCCGCGATGTACAGCACGGACACGCCGTCCTCGGAGAGTGAGACGACGAGTTTCTGGATCTCCGCCTTGGCTCCGATGTCGATGCCGCGCGTCGGCTCGTCGAGGATCAGCAGCTTCGGCTGGGTGATCAGCCAGCGGGCCAGCAGCACCTTCTGCTGGTTGCCGCCGCTGAGCTGGCCCACCCTGGCCTCGGGGTTGGCGGGCCGGATGTCCAGCGCCTTGATGTACTTGGCGACGAGTTCGTCGCGCTGGGCGGCCGGAATGGGCCGGGTCCAGCCGCGCGAGGCCTGCAGGGCCAGGATGATGTTCTCCCGCACCGTCAGGTCGGGCACCAGGCCCTCGCTCTTGCGGTTCTCGGAGCAGAACGCGACCCCGGCGCCGATCGCGTCGTTCGGGGCGCTCATCGAGACCTGCTTGCCGCCGATGAACACCTTGCCGGCGTCCGGCTGGTCGGCGCCGAAGAGCAGCCGGGCGAGTTCGGTACGGCCCGATCCGAGCAGGCCGGCGAGCCCGATCACCTCGCCCTTCCTGATCTCCAGGTCGAACGGCGCGATGCCTCCGGTCCTGCCGAGACCGTCCGCCTTGAGCAGGGTCTCGCCCGCGTCGGCGTGCAGCTGGTGTTCGTGGAGCTCGTCCAGCTGGCCCATGGCCTTGCCGAGCATGAGCTGGACGAGGCCGACCTGGTCGAGGTCGCTCACCATGTGCTCGCCGACGAGGGTGCCGTTGCGCAGTACGGTCATCCGGTCGCAGACCTCGTAGATCTGGTCCAGGAAGTGCGAGACGAACAGGATCGCGACGCCCTCGTCCTTCAACCGCCGCATCAGGGCGAAGAGCTGGAGCACCTCGTCCCGGTCGAGGCTGGAGGTCGGCTCGTCGAGGATCAGCACCTTGGCGCCCGTTCCCTCGCCCTCGCCGTCGCCACCGGTGCCCAACGACCTTACGATCGCGACCAGTTGCTGCACGGCCAGCGGGTACGAGGACAGCGGGGCGGTGACGTCGATGTCGAGTCCGAGCCGGTCCACCAGCTCCGCCGCCCGCCGGCGCAGCTGCTTCCACTGGATGCGGCCCATGCGGGTGGGTTCACGCCCGATGAAGATGTTCTCCGCCACCGACAGGTTGGGGCAGAGGTTGACCTCCTGGTAGACGGTGCTGATGCCGGCCTGCTGGGCCTGCAACGGGCTGGCGATGCGCACCGGTTCGCCGTCCAGCGTGATCGTGCCGCCGTCCAGGGGGTGGACCCCCGTGAGCACCTTGATGAGGGTGGACTTGCCCGCGCCGTTCTCGCCCATCAGGGCGTGGATCTCGCCCGGGAAGAGCCGGAAGTCGACATCCGACAGAGCCCGTACCCCCGGAAACTCCTTGACTATGCCCGTCATTTCCAGGACGGGCCGTGGCTCTGCCATACCTCTCCTACCGAGGGGGCCACCGGCTTTGCCCGGTGGGCGAATTCATTCCGTGTTCGGCTGATTACGCCCCATAAGGGGCCGGTTCGGGCTGGACCGCGACTTCCGGGCTGGAAGCCCCTCACCCGGGGCGGAGTCACGGCGGCGCTCCTCCTGGAAGTGAGCCGCTACAGGCCCCACAGGGCCCGGCCCGGCCGACCGAGATATCGGTCGGCCGGAGGCTCCCTGCCGGTGGGTGCGTCGGTCAGTACTTGCGGCTCGGGAGCGCGGCCGCGGCCTGGTCCTGCATGAAGTCGCCCTCCTTGGTCTTGATCCAGCGCTCGACCGTCTCGCCGTTCTTGACCTTCTTCACGACGTCCATCAGCTGGGGGCCGAGCAGCGGGTTGCACTCGACGATGGCGTTGATCTTGCCCTCGGACATGGCCACGAAGCCGTCCTTCACGCCGTCGATCGAGACGATCAGGATGTCCTTGCCGGGCTTCTTGCCCGCCGCCTCGATGGACTGGATGGCGCCGATGGCCATGTCGTCGTTGTGCGCGAAGAGGACGTTGATGTCCGGGTTGGACGTGAGGAAGGCCGCCATGACCTGCTTGCCGCCGGCGCGGGTGAAGTCACCGGTCTGGCTGACGACGACCTTCCAGTCGTCCTTGTGGTCGGCGTCCATGATCTCCTTGAAGCCCTTGGCGCGCTCGATCGCCGGGGCGGCGCCGGTGGTGCCCTCCAGCTGGGCGATCTTCACCGCGCCCTTGTGGCCGGCCTTCGTCAGGACCTTCTCGAGGATCCTGGCGGCGCGGCGGCCCTCGTCGGTGAAGTCGGAGCCGACCAGCGTGACGTACAGGGAGTCGTCGGAGGTCTCGACGGAGCGGTCGGTGAGGACCACCGGGATCTTCTTGGCCTTGGCCTCCTTCAGCACCGCGTCCCAGCCGGTGACGACCACCGGCGAGAAGGCGATGACGTCGACCCCCTGGGTGATGTAGCTCCGGATCGCGGAGATCTGGTTCTCCTGCTTCTGCTGCGCGTCGGAGAACTTGAGGTTGTAACCCGCCGTCTTGGCCGCGTCCTTCACCGAGGTGGTGTTGGCGCTGCGCCAGCCGCTCTCCGAGCCGACCTGGGAGAAGCCGAGCGTGAGCGCCTTGCTGCCGTCCCCGGAGGAGCCGCTGGACGTGCTGTCGTCCTCCTTGGCACAGGCCGCCAGGCCACCCGCCGCCGCCACGCCGACCGCCGCGGTGAGGAAGTTCCTTCTGCTGAGCATGTTCTTCTCCTTTGAAGAGCCGGCCCGGGGATGGACCTGCTGGTACTCGAGGGGACCGGCCGCACTGCGTCCAGCCTGTCGATCACTGTTCGGCATTTCGGTCACAGTGCCGGTCAAGGGCGTTCGACCGGTCCGTCAGAGGGGCACGCCCTCCGGTTGAGCGGCGTAGGGGAAAGTGCTTGCGCGTACGACGAGTTGGGGCTCGATCGCGATGCGGGGCGCGGCGGTGGGCGGCCGGCCCTCGATCTGTTCCAGGAGCAGTGCGATGCCCCGCTTGCCCACCGCCGAGAAGTCCTGCCGCACGGTGGTGAGCGGAGGGGCGAAGTACTCCGACTCGGGGATGTCGTCGAAGCCGACCACCGCGACGTCCTGGGGAGTTCGGACCCCCGCCTCCCGCAGGGCCCGCAACACCCCCAGCGCCATCTGGTCGTTGGCGACGAAGACTGCGGTCAGCCCCCGGCCCACCCAGCCGGCCAGTTCCTGGCCCGCACGGTAGCCCGACAGCGGACTCCAGTCCCCCCGCAGCAGCATGGGCGGCTCGACGCCCGCCTCTTCGAGGGTCGCCCGCCAGCCGGCGGCCCGGTCGGCCGCCTCCTGCCAGTCCTCGGGCCCGGCGAGGTGCCAGACGTTGCGGTGCCCGGCGGCCAGCAGGTGACCGGTCGCCAGCCGCGCCCCCAGGTGCTGGTCCACCCCGACACCGGGGATGTCCATACCGGACCCGCCGCCCACGACCACCACCGGGAAGGGATGACGGAGTTCGGCCAGGGCGTCCACCGCCGACCGCTGCGGGGCGATGGCGACCACGCCTTCCACCCCGCCCTCGCTGAGGTGGTCGAGGGCCTCGGAGAGCTTCTCCATGGTCAGTTCGCGCAGACTGACCGTCGAGACGAGATATCCCTCGGCACGCGCCGCCTCTTCCAGGGCGAACAGGGTACTGGCCGGACCGTAGAGGGTCGTGTCGGAGGCGACCACACCCAGCGTCCGGGTGCGTCTGGTCGCCAGGGCCCGTGCGGAGGAGTTGCGGCGGTAACCCATCTCCTCGATGGCGCGCAGCACCCTGTCCCGGGTCGCGACCCGCACGTTGGGGTGGTCCCCCAGCACGCGGGACACCGTCTGGTGCGACACGCCGGCCTGGCGGGCCACGTCGGCCATGGTGGGCGGCCGGAGCTGAGTGTGTGTCACGGCCGCACCTCCTTGGCGCTCGGTTGTCGATAAGTCGTCCGACGCGGGCGGATGTCTCCGCTCCGCCGGCTTCACTGCGGGATCCCGGCAGGCACAGCGGCTCCCGGGGAAAGCCCGCGTTGGGACGCAACGGACACGACCCTCGTACCTCCCCCGTGCTGACGCTGGTCACTGACTGGTGAACGCGGAGGTCATTGTGAGCGCTAACAATTCACGGCGGTCAAGAGGGTTGCACGGGAAGCTCGTCACGATTCCATTACGCGCCTGGCCGCAACAGCACATCGCTCCTGGTCAGAGGCTCAAAGGCGGCCCGAGGCGCGCACCCCGGGCGACGGCCCCACAACGGCCTCCACGGCCGGGTTCCGCCGAACCCGCGCCTTCGCCGGGGGACATGCGCGATCCGCGGACATCCGGCACACCGCCCTGGACGGGCCGTCCAGGGCGAGCCGGCGCCCGTCCGACGGCGTGCACGGTCCGCAGGCCCCCGCGGGACCGGACACCCGGCGGTCCGCCCCCTCGGAGCGCTACGAGCACCACCACAGGAAGCGCGTGCACGTCTGTGACGGCGACGGGTTCGGGGCCGCGCCCGACGGCGTGGGGTCGGCCGTCGGCGTGGAGCCCGAGTCCGGGCCCGACGGAGCCGTGGCTGCGGAGGTCGATCCGGAGGAGTCGGGGAGGGGGGCCGACTGGGCCTCCTTGTCCGGGGCCGGCGTGGCCGTCCCGTCCGTCGGGGACTCCGACGCCGACGGGGAGGCGGAGGGGCTCGCGGAGGACGAGGCCTTGCCGCCGCCCGTGTCCGTCCGGTCGTCCAGGGGCTGCGCGGACGCGCTGGGCTCCGCCGCCGAGCCGTCGGCCTCCGACGACTCTCCCCCGGCCGCCGCCGGGTTACCGGGGGAAGAGAACCCCGGTGCGTCCACGCCGAGTTCGGCCAGGCTCAGGCCGGCCGCCGCCAGGGCGAAGCCGACGCCGATCAGCACCACACGCTTGCGGCGCCGGCGGTGGACGGAGGCCTTGCGGTCGCGACGGCTCGCGTCCGGCGCGGAGGCCTCGCCCTTGGGGCCCCGCCGGTCACCGCGGCCCTGCTCACGGCGGTCCTGCTCACCCCGGTCCTGCTCACGGCGGCGCGCGGCACGGCCCTGCGGCTCGCCGCTCTCGGCTTCGCGATCGTCGCGGTCACCACGATCGTCGCGGTCACCGTGAGCGTCAGGCTCACCGGAGCGATCACTCTCGCCGTGATCCCCGTGATCCCCGTGGCCCCCGTGGTCGTCCGAATCGCCGGGCGTCTCGTGCGCCGACGCGTCCTGCGGGTGGGGCTCCGGTGCGTACGGCCCGAGCACCTGCGATTCCGGTGCGTACGTCCCCGGCACGTGCGATTCTGCCGCATACCACTCCGGGTCGTACGATTCCGTCGCATACGCCGCTGGTTCATATGATTCCGGCGCATACGGTTCAGGCTCGTACGCAGTGGGCGCCGTGGGCGGATACGCGCGTAGCTGTTGGGCTGGCGCGCCGCACCCCGGGCAGGCGAGGGCGCCGTTGAGGTGCCTTCGGCACGGGTGGCAGTAGTCCATGACGCGGGAAGACTAGGTTCCCGGACGGTCACATACCGGGGTTCGCCTGTGAAAGTTGTGTGGGAAACCGGCCATACCGACGCGGTAACTTGGGTGAGCTGGCACACACCGCGACGCCCCGACTTTCCGAAGAAGCATCGAAACCGTCGATACCGTTACCTGTTCGACCCATTGACACTCGCCTCGCACGGTCCTTACTGTCTGCCCAGCATTTCGAACATGTGACGAAATCTCGAACAGCCGAAGGGTAACTTCCGTGCGCATCACCGGAATCAGCACACACGTGGTCGGGACGCCGTGGCGGAACCTGACCTATGTCCTGGTGCACACCGACGAGGGCATCACGGGTGTCGGAGAGACCCGCATGCTGGGTCACACCGACGCGCTGCTCGGCTACCTGAAGGAGGCCGAGGCCAACCACATTCTCGGTTCCGACCCGTTCGCTGTCGAGGACCTCACGCGCCGCATGAAGTACGGCGACTACGGGCGGGCCGGCGAGATCGTGATGTCGGGCATCGCCGTCGTCGAAATGGCCTGCTGGGACATCAAGGGCAAGGCTCTGGGCGTGCCCGTCTGGCAGCTCCTCGGCGGCAAGGTCACCGACAAGGTCAAGGCCTACGCCAACGGCTGGTACACCACCGAGCGGACCCCGGAGGCCTACCACAAGGCCGCCCAGGGCGTCATGGAGCGCGGCTACAAGGCGCTCAAGATCGACCCCTTCGGCACCGGCCACTACGAGCTGGACCACCAGCAGACCCTGTACGCGGTCTCCCTCATCGAGGCCGTGCGCGACGCCATCGGCCCGGACGCCGAGCTGATGCTGGAGATGCACGGACGCTTCTCCCCCTCCACCGCCGTCCGGCTCGCGAACGAGCTCGCCCAGTTCAAGCCGGCGTGGCTGGAGGAGCCGTGCCCGCCGGAGAACCTGAAGGCCCTGGAGAAGGTCGCCGCCAAGGTCGACATCCCGATCGCCACCGGTGAGCGCATCCACGACCGCATCGAGTTCCGTGAGCTCTTCGAGAGCCAGGCCGTGGACATCATCCAGCCGGACGTCGGCCACATCGGTGGCATCTGGGAGACCCGGAAGCTGGCCGCCACGGCCGAGGCGAACTACGTGCTCGTGGCCCCGCACAACGTCGGCGGCCCGGTCCTGACCGCCGCCTCGCTCCAGGTCGGGTTCACCTCCCCGAACTTCAAGATCCTCGAGCACTTCAACGACTTCGCCGACTCGGAGATCAAGAAGGTCGTCAAGGGGGCTCCCCAGGTCGTGGACGGCTACTTCCACCTGTCCGACGCGCCAGGTCTGGGTGTCGAGCTCGACGTCGACGCCGCCGCCGAGTTCCCGCAGCAGCAGGCCCGTTTCGACCTCTGGGCCGAGGGCTGGGAGCAGCGCAAGCCGAAGGGCAGCACCAAGTGAGCACAGCCGTCGTCGTCGAGGCGCCCGGTGAGCACCGGCTCGTTCCGCACGAGCCGCGGCAGCCGGAACCCGGTGAGGCGCTGGTCCGTGTGCACGCCACCGGCATCTGCGGCAGCGACCGCGAGGTGTACCAGGGCAACCGGCCCGAGGGGTACGTCCGCTACCCGCTGACCCCCGGCCACGAGTGGTCCGGGACGGTCGAGGCGGTCGGTGCCGGGGTCCCCTCGTCGCTCGTCGGCCGCAAGGTCGTCGGTGAGGGCTTCCGCAACTGCCAGGTCTGCGACCGCTGCCACGCGGGCGAGACGACGCTGTGCACGGACGGGTACGAGGAGACCGGCTTCACCCAGCCCGGGGCCATGGCCGCCACCCTCACCCTGCCGGCCCGGCTGCTGCACGTCCTGGCCGACGACGCCGACCTCACGGCGGCGGCCCTGCTCGAACCCGCCGCCTGTATCGCGGCCGCCGCGATCAAGGCGCGGGCGCTGCCCGGCGAGAAGGTGGCCGTCGTCGGCACCGGCACGCTGGGCATGTTCGCCGTCCAGTTCCTGAAGGCGGGCTCCCCGGCCGAGCTGCTCGTCGTGGGCACGCGCCGGGACCGGGAGGGGCTCTCCAGGCAGTTCGGCGCCTCCGACTTCCGTACGCGGGACGAGGGGCTGCCGGACGACTTCGACGTCGTCATCGAGACCGCCGGCTCGGCGTCCGCCGCGCGTACCGCGGCCTCGCTGCTGCGGCGTGGTGGACGGCTGGTGCTGACGGGGATCCCGGCCGCCGGCGCCGACGGGCTCGACCCGACGGACCTGGTCGTACGGCAGCTGGAGGTGCACACCGTCTTCGGGGCGCCGCCGGACGCCTGGTCGCACACCGTCCGGGTGTTCGGGGCCGGGTTGCTGGATCCGCTGCCGCTGGTCACGCACGAGCTGCCGCTCGCCGAGTTCTCCGAGGCGATCGAGCTGGTGGGATCCGGCGATCCGAAGGTGGGCAAGGTGCTGCTCAAGCCGTAGGCCCTTCAAGCCGTACGCCGGTGCGGGGCTACCTGACCGCCCCGCACCGGCGTACACCCAAGTCCCGCACGACCTGAGCCGCGAACCTTGACCGACATATCGAACACGAAGGACGGCATGTGACCACCGACGCTTCCGCCACGGCAGCCCGTCGACCCGGTGAGCAGGCGCTCACCGCGCTCGGCCTGGGCGCGCCCGCCCTCGACCCCGCCGACACCTCCGCCCACACCTTCCCGGGCGGTGGCCGCTGGCGCACCGAGGTCCCTTCGTGTGAGGGTCCCGAAGCGCTGGCCGTCATCCTCAAGGAGGCCTCGCGCCTCGACGTGCCGATCCACCGGATCAGCCAGGGCAGCGGCGTGTGGATGCTGACCGACGCCGAGATCACGGAGATGGTCGAGGCCACCGGCGAGCGGGACATCGAGCTCTGCCTGTTCACCGGTCCGCGCGGCACCTGGGACATCGGCGGCTCGACCCGTACCGACTCCAAGGGCGGCGGGCTGCGCGCCCGTGGGCACGACGCCGTGGCCGGGTGTGTCGAAGACGCGGTCCGGGCAACGGAGTTGGGCGTCAAGTGCCTGCTCGTCGCCGACGAGGGCGTGCTGTGGACGCTGCACCGGGCGCGGCTGGCCGGCCTCATCCCGGCCGACACCACGCTGAAGGTGTCGGCGCTCATCGGCCCCGTCAACCCGGCGGCGTACGCGGTGTACGAGCGGCTCGGCGCCGACTCCGTCAACGTGCCCAGTGACCTCACCCTGGATCACCTCACCGAGATCCGCCGGGTGTCGGGCGCTCCCATGGACATGTACATCGAGGCCCCCGACGATCTCGGCGGCTACATCCGGATGTACGAGGTCGCCGAGCTGATCCGGCGCGGCGCACCGCTCTATCTGAAGTTCGGCCTGTCGAAGGCCCCCGCGATCTACCCGTACGGCCACCACATGCGGGACCTGACGCTCTCCACCGCCCGGGAGCGGGTGCGCCGCGGACGGCTCGCCCTCGACCTCCTCGCGCGGCACGGAGCCGACGGCGACATGGCCCCCCTGGGCTCGCGCCTGCCGGGCGAACTGAACCGATTCGGCATTCAGTCATAACGTTCCGGAAACTTGCTTCACAGAAGCCGACACAGGCGCGCAGAATCCCACACATCTTCTCTCGGTCTTCCCGGCGTCACCTCCGGGAGCGCCCTTCGCACCGCGAGACCGATCCCTGCACACCACATCAAGGATGATGAACATGCGTAACCGCAGAGCCGCCCTCGCCGCCATAGCCGGAGCCGCCTCCCTCGCCCTGACCCTGAGCGCCTGCGGGCAGTCCGGTGACGGCGGCAGCAAGGAAGACTCGGGCGACTCCAAGGGCGGGACGATCGGCATCGCGATGCCGACCAAGTCCTCCGAGCGTTGGATCACCGACGGTGCCAACGTCGAGAAGGACCTCAAGGCCAAGGGCTACAAGACCAAGCTGGTCTTCGGCGAGGACGACCCCGACCAGCAGGTCTCGCAGATCGAGAACCTGATCACGCAGGGTGTCAAGGCGCTGATCGTCGCCGCCATCGACAACAAGTCCCTGAACAACGTCCTCCAGCAGGCCGCCGACGCCAAGATCCCGGTCATCTCCTACGACCGTCTGATCCTCGGCACGAAGAACGTCGACTACTACGCGTCCTTCGACAACGAGAAGGTCGGCAAGCTCCAGGCCGGCTACATCGTCGACAAGCTCGGTCTGGCGAGCGGCAAGGGCCCGTTCAACATCGAGCTGTTCGCCGGTTCCAACGACGACAACAACACCAAGTACTTCTTCAACGGTGCGATGAGCGTGCTCCAGCCGTACATCGACAGCAAGAAGCTGGTGGTCAAGTCCGGCCAGACCAAGATGACCCAGGTCACCACCCTGCGCTGGGACGGCGCCACCGCCCAGCACCGCATGGAGGACATCCTCACCTCGTCGTACAAGAGCGGCAAGGTCGACGCGGTGCTCTCGCCCTACGACGGCATCTCGATCGGCATCATCGCCGCGCTGAAGTCGGACGGCTACGGCACCGCCGCCAAGCCCCTGCCGGTGATCACCGGTCAGGACGCCGAGCTGGCCTCCGTGAAGTCGATCATCGCGGGTCAGCAGTCGATGACCGTCTACAAGGACCTCCGCAAGCTCGCCCAGGTCGCCACGGACATGGTCGACGCCTCCCTCAACGGCAAGAAGCCCGAGGTCAACGACACCAAGTCCTACGACAACGGCACCAAGGTCGTCCCCGCCTACCTGCTGCAGCCGGTCGCCGTCGACAAGAGCAACTACGAGAAGGAACTCGTCCAGGGCGGCTACTACACGGCGGACCAGCTCAAGTAAGCGTCGAACCTTACGGATTGGAAGGCACGACCATGGCGGGACCCGTCCTGGAAATGCGCTCGATCGTCAAGACCTTTCCCGGCGTCAAAGCACTGTCGGACGTCACACTGACTGTCCGTCAGGGCGAGGTCCATGCCATCTGCGGGGAGAACGGCGCCGGCAAGTCCACCTTGATGAAGGTGCTCTCCGGCGTCCATCCGCACGGTTCCTACGGGGGCGACATCCTCTTCGAGGGGGAGGTCGTCCAGTTCAAGGACATCCGGGCGAGCGAGCAGCACGGCATCGTTATCATCCACCAGGAGCTGGCGCTGTCGCCGTACCTCTCCCTGGCGGAGAACATCTTCCTCGGCAACGAACACGCCAAGGGCGGGTTCATCGACTGGCGGGAGACCCTGCGGCACGCCTCGGAGCTGCTGCGCCGGGTCGGTCTCGAGGACCACCCGGAGACCCGCGTCGCCGACATCGGCGTGGGCAAGCAGCAGCTCGTGGAGATCGCGAAGGCGCTGTCGAAGAAGGTGAAGCTGCTCATCCTGGATGAGCCGACGGCGGCCCTGAACGACGAGGACAGCGGCAAACTCCTGGATCTCATCCTGGAGTTGAAGAAGCAGGGCATCACCTCGATCATCATCTCCCACAAGCTCAACGAGATCCGCAAGGTCGCGGACTCGGTGACGATCATCCGCGACGGGCACTCCATCGAGACGCTCGACGTGAAGTCGGCGGAGACGACCGAGGACCGGATCATCAGCGGCATGGTCGGGCGCGACCTCGACCACCGCTTCCCGGAGCGCACCCCGCACGATGCGGACAAGGACGCGGCCCCGGCCCTGGAGATCCGCGACTGGACCGTGCTCCACCCGATCGACCAGTCGCGCAAGGTGGTCGACGACGTGTCGATCCAGGTGCGCCGCGGAGAGATCGTCGGCATCGCGGGCCTCATGGGCGCGGGCCGCACCGAGCTCGCGATGAGCGTCTTCGGGCGCAGCTACGGCCGGCACGTGGGCGGCACGGTCCTCAAGGACGGCAAGGAGATCCGCACCAAGACGGTCGCGGAGGCGATCGGTCACGGGATCGCGTACGTCACCGAGGACCGCAAGCACTACGGCCTCAACCTCATCGACACGATCAACCGCAACATCTCGCTGACCGCCCTGAGCAAGGTCGCCAAGCGAGGGGTGGTCGACGAGCACGACGAGCGGCAGGTCGCCGAGGGCTACCGCAAGTCCATGAACATCAAGGCGCCGACCGTCTTCGAGCCGGTGGGCAAGCTGTCCGGCGGCAACCAGCAGAAGGTCGTCCTCAGCAAGTGGATCTTCGCGGGTCCCGACGTGCTGATCCTGGACGAGCCGACGCGCGGTATCGACGTCGGCGCCAAGTTCGAGATCTACACGGTCATCGACCAGCTGGCCGCCCAGGGCAAGGCGGTCGTCTTCATCTCCTCCGAGCTGCCCGAACTGCTCGGCATGTGCGACCGCATCTACACGATGGCCGCCGGACGGCTCACGGGTGAGTTCCCGCGGGCCGAGGCCACGCAGGAAGTGCTGATGCGTCAGATGACGAAGGACAAAGAGGTATCGCGATGAGCACGGACGTGACCGACAAGAGCCCGGCGGCGGCGCCGCCCGGGAAGAGCGGGGGCTCAGCCACCGGCGGCGGGCTGCTGCATCTGGTGCTGGACGGACTGCGGCGCAACATGCGCCAGTACGGCATGCTGATCGCGCTCGGCCTGCTCGTGGTCCTGTTCCAGGTGTGGACCGGCGGCGACCTGCTGCTGCCCCGTAACGTCTCCAACCTGGTCCTGCAGAACAGCTACATCCTGATCCTCGCGATCGGCATGATGCTGGTGATCATCGCGGGTCACATCGACCTTTCGGTCGGTTCGGTGACGGCGTTCGTGGGCGCCTTCGCGGCCGTCCTCACGGTGCAGCACGACGTGGCGTGGCCCGTCGCGCTGGTGCTGTGCCTGATCGTGGGCGCGGTGGCCGGCTCGGTGCAGGGCTTCCTGATCGCCTATCTCGGCATACCCTCCTTCATCGTCACCCTCGCGGGCATGCTGCTCTTCCGCGGTCTGACGGAGATCCTCCTGGAGGGCCAGACCCTCGGCCCGTTCCCCGACGGTCTGCAGAAGATGGGCAACGGCTTCCTGCCGGAGGTCGGCCCGAACACCAACTACCACAACCTCACGCTGCTGCTGGGCTTCGCCCTGCTGGCCTTCGTGGTCCTCCAGGAGGTCCGCGACCGCAAGCGCCAGCAGGAGTTCTCGCTCGACGTGGTACCGAGGAACCTCTTCCTGCTCAAGCTCGTCGCGATCGCCGCCGCGGTCCTCACCGTCACCATGCTGCTCGCCAGCTACAAGGGCGCGCCGATCATCCTGATCATCCTCGGCGCGCTGGTCGTCGGCTACGGCTACGTCATGCGCAACGCCGTGTTCGGCCGTCACATCTACGCCATCGGCGGCAACCTGCCCGCGGCGAAGCTGTCCGGCGTCAGGGACAAGAAGGTCACCTTCCTGGTCTTCCTGAACATGGGCGTGCTCGCGGCCCTGGCGGGTCTGGTGGTCGCCGCCCGTCTGAACGCGGCCTCGCCGAAGGCGGGCCTCAGCTTCGAACTCGAGGCGATCGCCTCGTCGTTCATCGGTGGCGCCTCCATGAGCGGCGGTGTCGGCACCGTCCTCGGCGCCATCATCGGTGGTCTCGTCCTCGGTGTGCTGAACAACGGCATGAACCTCCTCAGCGTCGGCAGCGACTGGCAGCAGGTCATCAAGGGCCTCGCCCTGCTGATCGCGGTCGGGTTCGACGTCTGGAACAAGCGCAAGTCAGGTTCCTGAACCTGAACGGGCCCCGCCGGAAGGCGGGGCCCGTTCTGTTTTCCGGTGCGGGCGGGAAGCCGACCGCACCGGGCCGGAGCCGACGGGCCGGAGGCAGTAGGCCGGAGCCAGCGGGCCGGAGCCGACGGGCCGGAGGCAGTAGGCCGGAGGCAGTAGGCCGGAGGCAGTAGGCCGGAGGCAGTGGGCCGAAGGTGGATAGGGGAAGGCAGGAAGTGGTGAAGACGCTCTTCGGCAAGCTCGCCGACGGCACGGAGATCCACAGCTGGACGCTGGAGAACGGCGGCACCCGGCTGAAGGTCCTCTCCTGGGGCGGCATCGTCCAGTCCCTGGAGATCCCCGACCGTCACGGCCGCCACGCCAACGTCTGTCTCGGCTTCGACAACCTCGAGGACTACGTCGAAAGGACGCCGTACTTCGGCGCGCTGATCGGCCGCTACGGCAACCGCGTCGCCGGGGGCCGGTTCACCCTCGACGGCGAGGCCCACCGGATCGACGTCAACGACGGCGTGAACAGCCTGCACGGCGGCGCCACGGGCTTCGACAAGCAGGTGTGGGACGTCGAGCCGTTCACCGCGGGCTCCGACGTCGGCCTGTACCTGTACCGCACGAGCGCCGACGGGGAGATGGGTTTCCCGGGCACGCTCGACGTGAAGGTGACGTACACCCTCACCGGGCACGGGGACTGGCGCATCGACTACGAGGCCACCACCGACAGGGCCACGGTCGTCAACCTCACCAGCCACGTCTACTGGAACCTCGCCGGCGAGAGCGGCGGCACGATCGAGAACCACGAGCTGACGATCGCCGCCGCCCGCTACACGCCCACCGACCCGGGCCTGATCCCCACCGGCGAGCTCGCGCAGGTCTCCGGCACGCCCTTCGACTTCCGCGAGACCAGGACGATCGGCCGCGGCCTCAGGGCCGCCCACGTCCAGCAGGTCCGGGCCCAGGGCTACGACCACAACTGGGTCCTCGACAAGGGCGTCACCGCCGAGCCGGTGCACGTGGCCACGCTGCGCGACCCGGGTTCCGGCCGCACCCTGAAGATCGCCACCGACCAGCCGGGGCTCCAGTTCTACTCCGGCAACTTCCTCGACGGCACCCTCACCGGCACCGGTGGCCAGGCCTACCGTCAGGGCGACGCCCTGTGTCTGGAGACCCAGCACTTCCCGGACTCGCCGAACCAGCCGGCGTTCCCCTCCACGGTGCTGCGACCTGGGCAGACGTACCGGACGACGACGGTCCACTCGTTCGGCGCCTGACCCGCCCGCACAGCCGGCGAGCCGCCCGCACAGCTAAACCACAATTTCTTACCGATTCCTCAGCGGTTGAACAGCGCCCCTCAAACCTCCGTATGTAAGAGCGGCCCGTGCTCCCCCGCGCGGGCCACCCAATGACGACGGGCCCGGTCGTCCCCGCCGGGCCCGCCCCATACGGAGGTTCCATGGCCGACAACGTCTCCTCGTTGTTCCGCAACACCGCGGCGCACAGCCCGTCGATGGCGGCGCTGACACGGGAGGGCGGCGAGGGGGTCGGCCCGGTGGACTTCTGCATACCCTGCAATCCCTACTTCCCCACCCCGGCCATGATGGACACCATGGCCGCGCGGCTGCGGGACATCATCACGTACTACCCGAGCGGCGCCGACACGATCACGGCCGAACTGTGCCAGCTGCTCCAACTCCCGCCGCAGGCCGTGGCGATGGGCAACGGTTCGACCGAGCTGATCACCTGGATCGACCATCTGCTGGTCCGTGAGTCCCTCGCCGTCCCCGTCCCCACCTTCGGCCGCTGGACCGACCAGCCCATGGAGACCGGCAAGCGGGTCGACATGTTCCCGCTCCAGGAGTCCAGCGGCTTCGCCCTGGACCTGGCGCAGTACGCCGAGTTCATCCGGACCCGGGGCACCAGGGTCGCCGTCATCTGCAACCCGAACAACCCCGACGGCGGTTTCCTGCACAAGCGCGCGCTCGTGCAGTTCATGGACGCGATGGCCGACCTGGACCTGATCATCATCGACGAGTCGTTCCTGGAGTTCGCGGACGCGGAGCAGGAACCGAGCGTCGTGCAGGAGGCGATGATCCGGCCGAACGTCATCGTGCTGCGCAGCCTCGGCAAGAACTTCGGTCTGCACGGCATCCGCTTCGGCTACATGGTCGCCAACCCGTCGCTGGCCGGCCGGGTCCGCTCGATGCTGCCCAAGTGGAACCTCAACGCCTTCGCCGAGTACGTGGTGTTCATGCTGAAGGAGCACGGCCCCGAGTACGCGCAGAGCCTGATGCAGGTGCGCCGGGACCGTCTCGACATGGCGAGCCAGCTCAGCGCGCTGCCCGGGCTGACCGTCTACCCCTCCCAGGGGAACTTCCTCTTCGTGCGCCTTCCCGTCGGCGCCGAGGGCACCGTGGTCCGCGACCGGCTGCTCGCCGAGCACCGCATCCTGGTCCGCGAGTGCGGTAACAAGATCGGTTCGTCGAGCCGCTTCCTGAGGCTCGTGGTGCGCCCCCAGGTGGACGTCCGACGCCTGGTGTCCGGCATGGAACAGGTGCTCTACGGGACCAGGAGGGGAGCCGCCGTGCCCGAGCTGAGCGCCGGCGCCGGCTACAGCTCGGGCATGGCGGCGGTGGACCGGCTGGTCACCAACGGGGCAGGCATGCCGGGCCTTGCCGCTCAGGCCATGGGCATGGCGATGCCGGGGCTGGTCGCGGCCGCCCCGGCCGCCGCCCCGATGCCGATGCAGGCCCCGGCGATGGCTCCCGCGATGGCCCCGGAGATGCAGCCCATGCCGTCCGACGGCGTCGGGATGCCGCTGCCGGCCGCGGCACAGATCTTCCCCCAGTCGGTGCCCGCGCCGGCCCCGGCCCCCGCCCCGGCTCCCACCCCCGTCCCGGCCCAGGCTCCGCCGATGGCCCCGGCGGCCGCGATGGCCCCGGCGGCGATGGCGCCCGCCATGGCTCCGCCGGCGATGTCCCCCGCCATGGCCCCCGCGGCCATGGCGCCCGCGGCGATGGCGCCGGCCATGCCGCAGGCCCCCGCCCCGCCGATGGGCCCGACCCCGCCCGGTGTCCCGGCCCGTGGCGGTCTCACGGCCGCCCAGGTCCGGGGCACCAACGGCCTCTCCCCGGCCGCGGCGACAGGCTGGCCGAACGCCCAGAGCTGGCCGAACGCGGCGGGCATGGGTCAGGCGGGATAGCGCGGGGACAGCGTCCCGCACGGATGGACGCCCCGCACGGATTGCCGCCCCGGGCGGCCGACCGGCGGCGTCAGTAGGCGACCGGCCAACCGCTGCTCCAGTTCAGGAGGTTGATCCCCAGCTTGGGGGTGCCGTTGTCGTTGCCGTCGTAGTAGTGGTAGACGATCAGGTCCCCGTCGGTGTCGTGCGTGATCGACTGTCCGCCGGGGCCGATGACGCTGCCGTGCGACTCCAGGACCGGTGTGCCGCCGTTGTTCGTCATCGCGACGCCGCTCTTGTCGTAGTACGGGCCGGTGACGGCGGTGGCACGGCCGACCTTGACCTTGTAGGTGGAGCCGGTGCCGGCGCAGCAGGTGTCGTAGGAGGCGAAGAGGTAGTAGTAGCCGCCGTGCCTGACGACGTAGGGCGCCTCGACGGCCTTGGTCCCGGTGGGGCGGGAGGCGATCGAGCGCCGGGCGGTGTCGGACACGAGCGGTTTGCCGGTCGACGGATCGATCCGGATCATCTTGATCCCCGTCCACCAACTCCCGAACGAGAGCCACCACTTGCCGTCGTCGTCCACGAAGAGGTTCGGGTCGATGGCGTTGTAGTCGCTCGACGTGGTCGAGGTGTAGACGGTGCCGTAGTCGGTCCAGGAGCCGGGGAGTCCGGTGCTCGAACCGGCCAGTCCTATCGCGGACTTGTTGGATCCGAAGGTGGAGACGGCGTAGTACATCAGGTACTTGCCGCCCTGGTACGAGATGTCGGGCGCCCAGGCCTCGGTGGTGCCGTACGACGACCACCAGGCCGGCCGGGTGGAGAAGGCGTCCCCGCCCGCGCTGAACGCGACGCGGTCGGTGGAGGTGCGGTAGGAGAGGCCGCCGCCGGTCGCGTAGAGGAGGTAGCGCCCGGCGGAGGTGCGGATCATCGTCGGGTCGTGCACGACCGTGGAGCCGGTGACCGTGCCGGGATTCGGGTACGCGGAGGCGGTGGAGGGGACCAGCGCGAGCAGGACCGCCGCCGGGACGGAGAGCAGCGCGGCCCTTCGGGACCTGCGGGGCGTGTGGGAGGTGCGGGAGGTGCGGACCGGACCGGCGGTACGGGGTGTGCGGGAGGTGCGCGATACAGGGGAGATACGGGAAGTACGGCTCATGCGGACGCTCCTTCAGTGGGGTTTTGCTGTCCGTTCGTGATATCGAACAGCAGTCGCGTCGTCGGACGGGAACGTAGAATCGAACCCCTTGCGCGTCAATGACCCGCACGCACACCCGAAAGTCTTCGAAAATCGGCACGTCGGCCTGCGACGACCCCGCGACACCCGACCCCGCGACACCCGGCTCCGGGCTCCCGACTCCGGGCTCCGGGCTCTAAGCTCCGGTCCCTGGGCTCCGGGCTCCGGGCTCTAAGCTCCGGGCCCTGGGCTCCGGACTCTGGGCTCCAGTCCCCGAGTCGGTATTTGCCTTGCAAGTAACTTGACGGATCCTCACTTTGCCGAACTGACAGTGTGTCGACAGGAACCCTTTCTACGGTGTCGTGCTCATGACAGACACCTCAGATGCGCGCCCCTCCGTCGCGCGCCGCACCGTACTCGTCGCCTCCGGCGCCACCGCAGCGGCCCTGGCCGTAGGCGCCGCTGCCACGCCCGAGGCCCCCACCGCCGACACGGCAGACACCGTCCCCGTCGCCGCAGCGGCCGTCTGCACCCTTACGAAGGAGATGACCGAAGGCCCCTACTACCTCGACGGACAGTACGTCCGCGCCGACGTCACCGAGGGCAAGGTCGGCGTCCCGCTCAAGCTGACCCTCACGGTCGTCGACGACGACACCTGCGTGCCCCTCTCCAATGCCCTCGTGGAGATCTGGCACACCGACGCCCTCGGCGAGTACTCCGGCTTCGTCGGCAACAACGGCCACAACGAACCGGACGACGGCACCTTCCTGCGCGGCGGAGTCCTCACCAACTCCAGCGGCGTCGCCAACATCACCACGATCTATCCCGGCTGGTACCGGGGCCGCTGCATCCACATCCACGTCAAGGTCCACGTCAACGTCACCCTGACCTCGAACGGCTCCTTCACGGGCGGCCAGGAGCTCCACACCGGCCAGCTCTTCTTCAACGAGACGATCACGACGGCCGTCGCGAAGGTCTCCCCGTACTCGACCAACACGGTCACCCGCACCACCCTCGCCCAGGACTCCATCTACGACGACGGAGGCGCCGCTTCCGGCCTCCTGACCCTGACGGCCCTGGGCAGCTCGACGTCCTCCGGGTACGCGGGGACGCTGACCCTCGGGGTAGAGCGCTGACCCAGGCGCCGCCCCGTCCGACCCTCACCGTATGACCCTCCCCTGTTCGGCCGGGCGCCACCGGAACAACCACCGGTGGCGCCCGGTCGGCGTTCCCGCCTACGCCGGCAACCGCTTCGCCAGCGACAGCCAGTTGGGCACGTCGACCTCCGCCCGCACCGTCTTGCCCGGCGGCGGCTCCCGGTCCACCACCTCCCAGCGGGCGGCGAGCGCGTCGACGAGGAGCAGCCCCCGGCCGGCTTCGTCGAGGAGACGCGGTTCGGGTACGGCACCGGGTCCGGGCGGGCAGGGCCCACTGCGCGTGTCGGTGACCTCGATCCGGACACTCCCGGGCGGGAAGGAGAGCCGCAGTTCGAAGTCCCTTCCGGGTACCCGCCCGTGGGTGACGGCGTTGGCGGCCAGCTCACCGACGATCACCGCGACCGCGTCGGAGACCTCCGCGCCGTACGGGATGCCCCACGCGTGCAGCTGGTGCAACGCGAGATGCCTCGCCAGGCGGGCACCGCGCGGGGTCGCGCTGAACCGCTGGCTGAACATACGTACGGTGAGCAGGGGTTGAGGGGAGGGGCGTGCTGTCATGGGGCCAATGTGACGGGTTCCCCCGGGGGCTCACCAGGTCGGAGCCGCGTACGCTGCGGAAGCGTACGCGATTACTGACTGGACAGTACCGATCACCTAACGTGACCATGGGTGTGGGAGGTGGCCATGGTGGTCGACGGTGAGCCGGAGTCGTCGGACAGTATGCGAACGTTCGGGGCGGTGGTCCAGGCGTTGCGCGTGCATCACGGACTGAGCAGGGAGGACTTCGGCAGCCGGGTGGGCTTCTCCAAGCACACGGTGGCCTCGGTGGAGCTGGGCAGGCGCATGCCGGACGAGGACTTCGTCGAGGCGGCGGAGGGGGCCCTCGGCAACACGGGCGCGCTGCGGAGCGCGGCCGGCTTCCTGGAACGGCAACCAGGACTGGCGTCCTGGTTCCGACGCTGGGCGGGGCTGGAGAAGACGGCGATCACTCTCTACGTCTACGAGTGCCGCGTTGTCCCGGGGCTGTTGCAGACCGAGGCGTACGCGCGACACCTTTTCACCGAACAGCTGCCGCTCATGGACGACGAGCAGATCGAGGCCAACTGGCTCGCGCGAGCCGAGCGGCAGCGATTGCTTCGCGAGTGTCCGAACACCGCCTTCAGTTTCATCATCGAGGAGCACGTACTGCGGCGGCAGACGGGTGGGGCGGACGTCACCCGCGAGTCCATCGATCACCTGCTGGGGCTTGGGGAGTTGCGGAACGTCGAGATCCAGATCATGCCGGTGATCCGGAGATCGCATGCAGGGCTCGACGGCCCCGTGCAACTGCTGGAGACCCCGAAACACAAGTGGTTCGCCTACTGCGAAGGGCAGCGCGGTGGCCTGCTCGTCTCTGACCCGAAAGAGATCAGCATCCTGCACACGCGCTATGCCAGGATGCGGTCACAGGCTCTTACGCTGGAAGACTCCAGGAGCCTGTTGCGGCAGATGCGAGGAGACCTATGAACACGCCCGAACTGGCATGGTTCAAAAGCAGCTACAGCAGCGGCGGCGACGGCGACTGCGTCGAGGTAGCCCTGTCCTGGCACAAGTCCAGCTACAGCAGCGGCTCCGGCGACAACTGCATCGAAGTCGCCACCTGCCCCTCCCAGATCCACGTCCGTGACTCCAAGGCCAAGAGCGGCCCCGCTCTCACCCTCTCCCCCACCGCGTGGGCCGAGTTCGTGGCCCACGCGGCGAGGTGACCCTGGGGTCCAGAGGCGAGCCGCCTACTTAGCCGGGCACTGCTGCCAGGCCATGTGGTAGATCGTGCTGAGGTCGCCGTCGGTCGAGTCCATGGTCATGAAGCTGACCTTGCTCGGCGAGGACGTGCCCGCGTTGACCCGGAGCTCGGTGTTGATGTTGAAGTTGCGCTGAACTCCGCAGGGTGCCCAGACCAGTTGGGCCCAGTCGGTACTGTCGGTCGCCTGCCAGCTGTCGTTGTAGGAGCCGCTGAAGTTGTGGTTCTTGAAGACCGTCTGCGACGAGCCCTGGAAGTAGTACGAGGCCCGCTGCACGGCGTTCGCGCCGGACTGGAGCGAGGCGTAGCCGCGGTAGTCCGCCTTGGCGATGGCGTACGTGAAGCCCGAGGGGACGTGGACGATCAGGTTGAGCTGGCAGTTCTTGCGGAACGCCGTGGGATTGGAACTCCCGCCGACCTGGGCGAGGTAGTCGCTGTAGGTCACGGTGAAGGCGGTGTTGTCCTCGGAGACGGCGACAGCCGCCGTACCCGCGGGACAGCCGGACCCGTTCACCGTGGCGACGTCGATGACGATCTTGTCCGGGGGCGGGTTGTCGAACACGGGGGACGAGTTGTGCGCGGGTATCGCCGCGGTGATGAGAGCGGCGACCGCACCGCCCAGGAGCAGCCCACTTGCCATGGTCTCTGTCCTTCGTTCGGATCGGTGGGGGGTGGATGCGCGTCCGGCTCGGCACAGCAACTCTGTGCAGAATCAATGGAGTTGCTGTGAAGAACCGGGGCGATCGCATCGTAGGGAGAGTGCTGGGGCGCGCCCAGCCCGAACTCCGGCCATTCACCACGGCCCGTTCACACCCGGTCGCTCCGCGTCAGGACACGAGGGGCTGCTCCTCGGATAACAGTCCTCGCAGAACGTGAGCGAGACCCTGAACGTGGCCCTGGCCTGCGCCGCCGCGCTCCAGGCGATCCACCGGCAGAACAGGGAGTCGTCCGGCAGCATCGCGTCGGTGGCGCTGGTCGGCATGGGCGCCCACACCGGCCGGGTGCCGGCCCGGGTGTGCGCCAACCTGATGTGGACGGGTTACACGTTGTTCAACGGCCACACCTTCGAGGACTACGACGACCTGCGGAGCACGATCGTCGCGCAGCTCGACGACATCGAGAGCGCGCCGGCCGAGAAGCGGGTCCGGATCATGCCGCCCGGCCGCCCGGCCGCCCGGCCGCCCGCCGCTGAGGCGTGTTGCCACACCTTGACGGGCAGGCGCTCCTCGGCGGGGGGAGCGGCGGCCCGTCACCGTGTGGAGCACTACGGGTTCTCCCAGGCCGCCGGTTCCGCCGCCAGCGCCTGCACCGGGTCCGGCAGGGCGTCCGCCGCGATGTCGGCGATCGTGACGCCCTCCAGGATCCGCCGTACGTTCGCCCGCAGCGCGATCCAGAGCGGGAGCAGGGGCTGCGCCGAGCCCGTGTAGGTGAGACCGGTCGGGCGTTCGCCGCGCACGGACACGATCGGGCCGTCCACCGCCCTGATCACGTCCGCGACCGTGATCGCCGCCGGGTCGCGGGCCAGCCGGTAGCCGCCGCCCCCGCCGCGCCGGCTGTCGACGATCCCACCGCGCCGCAGGTCGCCGAGGATCCCCTCGAGGAACTTGTGCGGAATGTCCTGCACGGCGGCGATCGACTCGGCCTTCACCGGGTCACCGTCCTGCCGCACGGCGAGCTCCAGTACCGCCCGTACCGCGTAGTCCGCCCGCGCCGAGATCCTCATGAGCCCATTGTGCCGTCAGGGATCGGGCGGCCGATGACACGGACGGGGCGGCGTACGCCGACGCGGTGTCGGAGTACGCCGCCCCGGTGCGGGACGAGCCGCGGGACGCGGCCCGCGCTGTCATGGCGTCTACTTCGGGTCGCTGTTGAACTTCGAGGCCGACCAGCGGTAGCCGAGCACCGCGAGACCGAGGCACCAGACGAGCGCGATCCACCAGTTGTCGCCGATCTCGGTGCCGAGCAGCAGGCCGCGCAGGGTCTCGATGGCCGGGGTGAACGGCTGGTACTCGGCGATCGGGCGGAACCAGCCGGGCATCGTGTCGGCCGGGATGAAGGCGCTGGAGATGAGCGGCAGGAGGATCAGCGGCTGTGCGCTGTTGGCGGCGGCCTCGGCGTTGGGGCTGGCCAGGCCCATGCCGACGGCGATCCAGGTGAGCGCCAGGGCGAACAGCACGAGCAGTCCGAACGCGGCCAGCCACTCCAGGGCCGTGGCGTCGGTGGAGCGGAAGCCGATGGCGACGGCGACACCACCGACGAGGACCACGCCGGCGACGCACTGCAGCACACTGCCGATGACGTGCCCGACGAGCACCGATCCGCGGTGGATCGCCATCGTGCGGAAGCGGGCGATGATGCCCTCGTTCATGTCGGTGGCGACGGAGACCGCGGTCCCGATCACGGTGCCGCCGATGGTCATCATCAGGATGCCGGGGACGATGTAGGCGATGTAGTCGGAGCGGTCCGCTCCGCCGATGCCGGCGCTCATCACGTCGCCGAAGATGTAGACGAAGAGCAGCAGCAGCATCACCGGCGTGAGCAGCAGGTTCAGGGTGAGGGACGGGTAGCGGCGCGCGTGCAGGAGGTTGCGGCGCAGCATCGTGGACGAGTCGCGGACGGCCAGGGAGATCCGGGTCGGGCGGGTGGAAGCCGGAAGGGTGCTCATCGGACGGTCTCCTTGGACTGGTTGGACTCGCTCGGCTGGTCGGGGACCTTGGCGTTGCCGGTGAGGGCGAAGAAGACGTCGTCGAGGTCGGGGGTGTGCACGGTGAGTTCGTCGGCCTCGATGCCTGCGGAGTCCAGGCGGTCGAGGATGGAGCGCAGTTCGCGCTGGCTGCCGTCGCCGGGGATCCGCAGCGCGAGGGCCTCGGCGTCCCCGGTGGCCTCGCGCAGCGCGGAGGCGGCGGACCGGTAGGCGGCCGGGTCGGTGAAGCGGAGCCGGACGTGACCGCCGGGGACGATCCGTTTCAGTTCCTCGGCGGTCCCTTCGGCGGCGATCCTGCCGTCGTCGAGTACGGCGATGCGGTCGGCGAGTTCGTCGGCTTCTTCCAGGTACTGGGTGGTGAGGAAGACGGTGACGCCGTCGGAGACGAGTTCGCGGATGATCTGCCACATGTTGTGGCGGCTGCGGGGGTCGAGGCCGGTGGTGGGCTCGTCGAGGAAGATGATGCGCGGGCCGCCGACCAGGGTCATGGCGATGTCGAGGCGGCGCTTCATACCGCCGGAGTACGTGGAGGCGGGCTTCTTCGCGGCTTCGACGAGGTCGAAGCGTTCCAGCAGTTCGGCGGCGATCCGCCGTCCGTCCTGCCGGGACAGATGGTGCAGGTCGGCCATGAGGAGCATGTTCTCCTCGCCGGTGATCAGGCCGTCGACGGCGGAGAACTGGCCGGTGACGCCGATCGCGGCCCGTACGGCCTGCGGGTCGGCGGCGAGGTCGTGGCCGCCGACGTGGATCTCACCGGCGTCGGCGGTGACGAGGGTGGAGAGGATCTTGACGGCGGTGGTCTTGCCGGCCCCGTTCGGACCGAGCAGGGAGAAGACCGTTCCCTGCGGCACGGCCAGGTCGACGCCGTCGAGGACGACCTTGTCGCCGTAGGACTTGCGCAGCCCGTTCGCCGCGATGGCCAAGCTGGTCATGAGAGGGGCTCCTTCGAAGGCTGCGAGCGGTGGACTAGAGGCTGCGGGCGGTGATGTCACCGAAGGCGGTGGTCGCGCGGATGTTCAGGCCGGTGGCGGCGCCGTCGGTGTTCTGGAGCGCGTTGTCGATCCGGCCGTAGGCGGTGCCGGCGTCCAGGGAGGCGGAGACTCCGCGGGCGGCGCCGACCGAGATCGCGCCGGCCTCGGTGCGCAGTTCGAGCGTGCCGCGCATGGCCTCGGCGATCCGGATGTCGCCCTTCTGGGTGCTGATCTCCGCGGAGCCGCCCAGACGGCCGAGCGAGACGTCACCGGCGAGGAGGACGAGGCGGGCGCTCGCGGCCTCGTCGAGCTTGACCGAGCCCTGCGCGCCGTCGAAGGCGACGTCGCCGAGCCGTCCGACGCCCCGGAACTCGGCGGCGGCCGCCTTCACCTCGACGCTGGAGCCGGCGGGCAGCTGGACGGTCACCTCGACGGACCCCGAGTTGCCGAGGACCCGGTTCTTCGCCGGTGTGGCCTCGACCCGCAGGATGCCGTCGGCGTACTCGACGGTGACCTGCTCCGCCGCCTTCACGTCACGGCTCTTCGAGGCGTCCGCGGGCCGGACCTCGACCGTGGTGTCGGCCCGGTCGGCGGCGATGATCCGGATGCGGCCCGCGGGGACGGCGAGGATGGCGGAGACCGGGGCGGGGGTGGCGAACTTGTTCATCGTGCGCTCCTTCGGTTCGTTGTTTCCGATGAAGAAAACGCTACGTTGCATTCAGCTATCCGGCAACATACTCGTTGCACAGGAGCGTCATAGTTGCAGCTCACAGTGCATAAATCGTTGCAACGGCTCGAAATCTAACGCAACAACAGTCATGCGGAGCGTTGCAATGGCTAGGAAGTGAACGCTATGCTGAGAGACCAGGAACCACGAAGGAGACCGCGATGCCGGGAGGCAGGCTCACCCAGCAGGAACGTCAGCAGATCGCGTCGGGGCTGGCCGACGGCCTCGCCTACGCGGAGATCGCCAGAGGTCTCGACCGTCCCACCTCGACGGTCACGCGTGAGGTGATGCGCAACGGCGGCCCCACCGCCTACCGCGCCGATCTGGCCCACCGCGCCACGGAACGCCGCGCCCACCAACGCAGGCAGACGGCGCCCCGGGGGGCGGGGGCGCCCCCACCGGCCCACGGACGCGACGCCGAGGCCGTGCGCGAGTACGAGGAGACGCTCACCACCGTCTTCATACAGTCGGGCCTGCCCAAGATGATGGCCCGGGTGCTGGTCTGCCTCTACACCACCGACACGGCCAGCCTCACCGCGTCCGAACTCGTCCAGCGCCTCCAGGTCAGCCCGGCGTCCATCTCCAAGGCGATCACGTTCCTCGAGAGCCAGGGCCTCGCGCGCCGGGAACGCGACGACCGCCGCCGCGAGCGCTACGTCATCGACGACGACGTCTGGTACCAGGCGACGGTCGCCAGCGCCCGGTCCCTCGCCCAGGTCGTCGAGACCTCACGGCAGGGCGTCCGCATCCTCGGCCCCGACACCCCGGCAGGCACCCGCCTCGAGAACATCGCCCGCTTCGTCGACTTCGTCAGCGAGAGCACCCTGCGCGCCGCGGAGCAGGCCCGCGAGGTCCTCCACACGAAAGCCGAAGCGACCTCTGACGGCACCGCCGAGCCGGGTTCGGATCATGGGTGAGGACTCCCTGGCACCCGCCACGGTCCAGTCCTACTGTCCGGGGCCTGTCCTGGGACTGTCCCAGGACAGGCCCCGGTGCCGGTCCCGGTCGTGCCCGCCCGGCCGGCGATACCCCCGTACGCCCGGCCCGGCCGGACCGGGCCTGCCGGGCCAGGCCGGGCCTGCCTACGCCAGCCTGATCACGTTCCACGACAGCGGCTCCAGCGTCGCCGTCAGCCCGCCGTCCGTCAGCGCCGTGCCCTCGGCCGCGTGCGGGGCGACCCGCTCGGGGTCGGCGAGGGTGTTGCGGGCGTCCGGGTCGGCGTCCGCGAGCACGCTGTGTTCGACGACCGAGGTCAGGTCGAGGCCGGTCAGGCCGATATGGAGAGGCAGCGCCTCGGTGCGGCTGCGGTTGACCGCGAACACGGTGACCGTGCCGTCGTCGGCGCGGACGGCGGTGGCGTGCAGGAGGTCCGCCTCGCCGTACTTGGCCGTCTCGTACGTCGGTGAGTCCACGCGTACGTCGAGGACCGTGCCCCGGCCGTGCTTCGACGCCTGCGCGAACGGGAAGAACGTCGTCTGCCGCCAGGCCGGGCCCCCCGGCTCGGTGAGGATCGGCGCGATGACGTTGACGAGCTGGGCGAGACAGGCGACCGTCACCCGGTCCGCGTGCCGCAGCAGCGCGATGAGGAGCGAACCGAAGACGACCGCGTCCATGACGCTGTAGTTGTCCTCCAGCAGACGGGGGGCCTCCGGCCAGTCGCCCGGGTCGGCCGTGCGGGCGTGCTCCTCCCACCTGGACAGGTACCAGACGTTCCACTCGTCGAAGGAAAGGTTGATCTTCTTCTTCGACTTGAGCTTCGCGCCCACGTGGTCGCAGGTGGCGACGACGTTCTCGATGAACGACTCCATGTCCACCGCCGAGGCGAGGAAGGAGTCGAAGTCGCCGTCGTGCGGCTCGTAGTAGGCGTGCAGGGAGATGTGGTCGACCAGGTCGTAGGTCTCCGTCAGGACCTTCGCCTCCCAGTCGGCGAACGTCGGCATCGACTGGCTGGAACTGCCACAGGCGACGAGTTCGACCGCCGGGTCGATCTGGCGCATCGCGCGGGCCGTCTCGGCGGCGAGCCTGCCGTACTCCTCGGCCGTCTTGTGGCCGGTCTGCCACGGCCCGTCCATCTCGTTGCCCAGGCACCAGAGCCGGATGCCGAAGGGGTCCTTGTCGCCGTGCGCGATGCGCTGCTCCGCCAGGGCCGTGCCGGACGGGTGGTTGGCGTACTCCTGGAGCTCCAGGGCCTCGGCCACGCCCCGGGTGCCGAGGTTGACCGCCATCATCGGCTCGGCCTGCGGGCCGATCTTCCGCAGGAAGGCGATGTACTCGGAGAGACCGAAGCGGTTCGTCTCCGTGGAGCGCCAGGCGAGGTCGAGGCGGCGCGGGCGGTCCTCGGCCGGGCCGACGGAGTCCTCCCACTTGTAGCCCGAGACGAAGTTGCCGCCGGGGTAGCGGACGGCGGTGACACCGAGTTCGCGGACCAGGTCCAGGACGTCCGTGCGCAGTCCCGCCTCGTCGGCGGTCGGGTGGCCGGGTTCGAAGACGCCGGTGTAGACACAGCGGCCGAGGTGTTCCACGAAGCTGCCGAAGAGGCGGGGGTTGACTTCGCCGACGGTGAAGGCGGGGTCGAGGGTGAGACGTGCGGTGCGCATGTACGCCTTTCGAGGATCGGGGAGGGGGTGCTTGTCCGTTGGCCGCTACGGGTGGGTCTGTGGCCGGTCGCGCGGTTCCCCGCGCCCCTGGGAAGCCGGTGTCTACTGGCCCGCCAGACCCGTGTGGGCCACGCCCCGCACGATCTGGCTCTGGAAGAAGACGAACACGACGATCAGCGGGAGACCCGCCAGCAGACCGCCGGCCATGAGCTGGGGCCAGACGATGCCGAAGGCGTTCTGCACGGTCGCGATGCCGTTCGGCATGGTCATCAGGTCGGGGTTGTTGGTCACCATGTACGGCCACAGGAAGTTGTTCCAGGAGGCGATGAACGTGAAGATGCCGACCGCCGAGAGCGAGGGCTTCGACAGGGGCAGGACGATCGTGAAGAAGATCCGCCAGCGGCCCGCGCCGTCGATGAAGGCCGCCTCCTCCAGCTCCTTCGGCAGTGACTGGAAGAACTTGTAGAGGATGTAGACCATCGCCGCCGGCGCGCACTGCGGGAGGATCATGCCCCAGTAGGTGTCCACCATGCCGAGCGACTGGACCGTGGTGAAGAGCGGGACACCGAGGATCGCCGGGGAGAACATCAGGCCCGCCATCGTCAGCGCCATCAGCGCCGACCTGCCCCTGAACTCCGTGCGTGCGAAGCCGTATCCGGCGAGGGAGGCGACCGCCAGGACGATGAAGGTGACGCAGACGGACACGACCAGCGAGTTCACGAACCAGTTGGGGATGTTGCCGGCCCGGATCACCGCCTTCCAGGACTCCAGGGTGAAGTCCCGCGGGATCCAGTGCGGCGCCGACACCGACTCGGTGGGGGTCTTGAGGGACGTCGACAGCGCCCAGGCGAGCGGGGCCAGCCAGACGAGGGAGAGGGCCGCCGCCACCAGGGTGAGGGCGATCTGGGCCGGGGTCCAGGAACCGCGCGGCTTGCGGAGCGAGGCGTCGGTGGGCGTCGGCCGCGTCGAACGGTTCGGCTGCGCCGGCCGCATCGGCTGCATCGGCTGCGTGGTCATCGGGTCGTGGCCTCCTCGCGGTTGCGCAGCAGCCACATCCGCCCGAGGGCGACGGCCGCGACGATGATGAAGAGGATGAAGGAGATCGCGGAGGCGTAGCCCACGCGGTAGCTCGTGAAGCCCTGTTCGAGGGTGTACTGCACGAAGGTGCGGGTCGATTCCTCCGGCCCCGGTCCGAACTGGTACATCACCACGGCCTGGTCGAAGACCTGGAGCGAGGCGAGGATCTGCAGGGCGAAGATCAGGCCGGTGATGTTGCGCAGGTTGGGCACGGTGATGTGCAGCATCCGCTGGAAGGCGTTCGCCCCGTCCAACTCGGCCGCCTCGTAGAGGTGCTGGGGGATGTTCTGGAGGGCGGCCAGGTAGAGGAGGAAGGAGAAGCCGACCGTCCACCACAGGGTGGCGACGACGACCGCGAGCATCGCCGTGGACTTCTGGGTGAGCCACGGGGTGTCCAGTCCCAGGACGTGGTTGACCATGCCGTTGGTGGGCTGGAACAGCCACCACCACAGGTTGCCGATGACCGCGGAGGGGAGCAGGAAGGGTGCGAAGAAGCACAACCGCCACAGCCACTTGAAGTGCGTGGTGTGATGGGCGATCAGCGCCATCAGCAGGGCCACGACGACGATCACCGGGACCACGTAGAGGGTGAACTGGACGCTGTGCCAGAGGGAGTCCCAGGCCAGGTCGTCCTTGAGTGCCTCGCGGTAGTTGGCGAGGCCGACGAAGCCGGTGTGGTCGCCGGAGATGTTGGCGTCGGTGAAGCTGAGGTAGAGGCCGCGGACGACCGGCACGATGACGAACAGGCCGTAGAGGACGAAGAACGGGGCCACGAACCAGCCGCCGTGCTGGAAGCGGCGGCCCCAGCGGGCGCGGGCCGATTCGGCGGCGACCGCGGTGCGCGGTGACAGCGTCCCGGCGTGCGCGAGCGTGCTCATGCGCGCGTTCCCTTCAGCTCCTGGGCTGCCGTGCGGCCGTCCATCGGGTTCCGCATCGCCAGCAGCTGGCTCAGCGCGGACTTCATCCGGCGGGCTGCCTCGTCCGGTGCGGCGGAGCCCAGGTTGGAGGAGGCCACGATCGGGCCGACGCGCTGGGCGAGGATGCCGGTGGAGCCGGCGAACCAGATGTGTGGCTCGTTGGCCTGGTGGTCCATGGCGGGGCGCGAGTACTCGCTCTGGGGGGCCAGTTTCAGATAGGCCGGGTCCTCGAAGGTGGGCAGATAGGCGGGGACATGGCCGCCGTTGGCCCAGGTGGTGGCGTGGGTGACCATGTAGGCGGCGAGCTGGTAGGCGCCCTCGTCCGCGTCTCCGCCGCGGCCGGCCTGGTGGGGCAGGACGAAGGAGTGCGACTCGGCGTGGGTGGCGGGGGTGCCGAAGACCGGGGGCAGCGGCTGGGCGCCGTACTCGACCTTCTCGCCGTTGAAGTAGGGCACCGACCAGTTACCCTCCCAGGTGAACGGCGAACCGGCGAGGAAGGCCTCGCCGTCCGCCTCGCCGACGGTGACGTAGCCCTCGGTGACGTGTCTGCGGAAGAACTCCAGGACCTGGGTGGCCCTGTCGGTGTCGAAGGTGACGGTCGTCCGGTCGTCGTCGAAGTAGGTGCCGCCGAGCTGCTGGTAGAAGGCGACGAAGAACCACCAGCAGAAGTTCTGGTCGTTGGCGTGCAGGCCGAGCGTCTGCTGCCCCTTCTTCAACTGCCCCTTGGCCGCCTTCAGGATGTCGAACCACTCGTCGGCGGAACCGGCGGCGGGGAGGCGGCCGTCGGCGTCGAGGAGGCCCGCCTTCTCACAGACGTCCTTGCGGTAGAAGTTCAGCTGGACGTGGATGTCCAGCGGCAGCGCGTACAACTCGCCGTCCACGATGCCGCGTTGCCACAGCACCGGGTTGAAGTCGGATTCGCGTACGCCGTACTTGGCGAGGAGGTCGACGTCCCAGGGGTCCAGGAGGCGGCCGGGCGCGAAGCCGGGGATGCGGCCCTGGTGCATGACACCGAGGTCGGGCGCGCGGTTGCCGGCGGCGGCCATGGCGAGCTTGGTGTAGTAGGGGCCGCCCCAGGCGAGGGTGGAGTCCTTCACCGCGATGTCCGGGTGCCCGTCGCGGAAGGCGTCCACCATCGCGACCTGGTTGGCGCCGTCGCCGCCCTGGAAGAGGTTCCAGTAGCGGACCCGGGTGTGCGCTCCGGCGGCGAGCGCGTCGGCTCCGGTGCCGAGTGCGGCGAAGCCGAAGCTGCCCGCCACCGCCAACCCGCCCGCGGCGGAGAGAAGTTGCCTGCGATTCAGGCCAGGTTGTCCCATACCTTGCCCCTGCCGTTCGTTGGTTCGACATTTCGTTCGACATTTCGAATTGCGCTCGTAACTTCGAACGGGACCGTAAAATCGATGCGCCCGCCCGTCAATGGTTTTGACGGGATCTCTGACAGCGCTTTCTATCGGTGGTTCCCGACGGCCCTCGACCGCACCCGCGACACCCCCGTGAAAACTTCTCGTGACGTGAGCACAACCGGCCGCGTAGGCTCGAACAGGCTGCCGCAGGGCGGTTGAGAAGGGGGAGTTGATGGACATCGCGGGCGCCCTCGGGAGGGCGGCCCGGATCGGCTCGGCGCTGCGGCGCGCGAGGACCGGACCGGCCATGCGCGAGCTGACCGGCGATCTCTCCGCAGCGGTGCGGGCACGCCCCGGCCGGCCGGCCGGGGTGCGGGACGTGTGCCGGGCGCTGTGCGAGGAGATGTCCGCGCGGCGCGGCGGGCGGCCCGTCGAGGTGCGGTTCGAGCGGTTCCCCGACGAGATCGAGGTGACCGGACTGTGGGTGGAGTTCCAGGACTTCGACCTGGTCATCGTCGAGGAGCGGGCCGAAGCCGTGCAGCAACTGGTCATTCTCGGCCACGAGTTGTGGCATCTGCACGCCGGGCACCGGCACCACCACCACGGCGTCGGCACGGTGGCGGCGGGCGTCCTGGCCGGCCGGTCCGGCTGGGACTCCCCCGCGCTGACCGTCGCCGCCCGCAACGGCTCCCGCGAGGACGACGAGGCCGAGGCCGACGACTTCGGCCACCGGCTGGCGGCCCGCTTCCGGCGCTACCTCTCCGACCCCGGACCGGCCGCCCCCGGCCCGGGCGCCCCCGGCCCGGGCGGGGAGACGGCCGCGGTCCAGCGGACCCTGGGCTATCGCGGACGCAGGGGCACCGCGCGGTGAGCCACGGGCTGTACGTCTCCTTCTGGCTGCCCACCGTCGTCCTGGGCGCGGCACTCGCCATCAAGCTGCCCAGCATCCTCAAACTGTGGCGGGATCCGCTGCTGCGCGCCGTCGGCGGTCTGCTGATCTTCGCCTGCGCGGTGTTCGTCTTCGCGGCCCCGAAGACCATCGCCTGGACCAACCGGGTCACCGGCGTGCCGAACATCGCGGCGCCCTGGGTGTACTCCCTGCTCACCGCGCTCTCCGCGTCCTGGCTGCTGCTGATCATCGCCTGGCGCAACGGCCGCAGCGAGCGCTCGGCCCAGACCCGGCGGGCGACCCGCTGGGTGGTCTCCGTCTACGCGGGTGTGGTCGTCGCGCTGTGGGTGCTCTTCGCGCTGGCCGACGTGCCCGTGGAGCAGATCCGGGACCTGGACACCTACTACGCCAACACGCCCTACATGCGCGAGGAGATCCTGCTCTACCTGGTCGCGCACACGGTGGCCTGCTCGGTCACGGCCCGGCTCGTGTGGAACTGGAGCCGCACCACGGGCCTGGACGCCTGGCTGCGCTGGGGACTTCGGTTCCTGGGGGCCGGCTATGTCACGAACCTGCTGTTCAGCGCGGCCAAGCTGACGGCCGTCGGGGCCCGCTGGACCGGGCACGACCTCGACTGGCTGAACACCAACATCGCCCCGTCGGCCGCCTGTATCGCCGCCACACTGGTCGCGATCGGCTTCATCGTCCCGCACGCCGGCCAGTACCTCCAGGAGCGGTGGCGGGTCCGGCGCCGGCACCGCAGCCTGAAGCCCCTGGCCCGGCTGATGCGGAGCGTCACCGGCGCCCGCGAACCCTTCGACCTGCGGGCCACGCCCGAACTGCGGCTGATCCGCCGCGAGACGTTCATCCGCGACGCGCTGCTCCAGCTCGCCCGGCACCTCGACGACGACCTGCGCACGCGGTCCTACGAGGCGGGCGTCGCCCTCGGCTTCGAGCGCGGCCGGGCGCAGGCCCTCGCCGCCGCCGTGACGCTCCTGGACGCGGTCGAGACCCGGCAGCGGGCTCTGCGGCACCCGGGTTCCGCCGCCGTGGCTACGGGGGCTGCCGGTGCCGCCGGTGCCGCCGGTGCCGCCGGTGCCGCCGGTGCCGCCGGTGCCG
>NZ_JBHWUU010000027.1:0-91577 GCF_042737375.1 Streptomyces sp. NPDC060000 | reverse complement strand
GGTGATCGCGTTGGCCGACGACCTGGGCGGGGACATCGCCGGCCGTACTGCCCCGTAGCCTCCCGACTCCCGACGGCCCGAAGATTCCTGGCTCCTGGCTGGTCGCCCCTCTTTCACGTCGCGCTCGACCCGCGTCTGCCCGGCAGGGCCTCCCGGACCATTGCCGAGGTCGAGGCCACGTCCTCCGCGCGGGCGGCGACCGCGGTCGCCAGCGTCGCCGCGGCCGCGGGCCGCTGCCCGGCAGAGTGACGGGCTCGGGAGGCCGGCACAGTCGGAGGGGTGTGAGCGCCCTTGAGTCGGTGGCGGTATCCACGATGTGCTCGTGAAAGTGACCCGATCCTCATCGTTGAGACGGCACGGCGACGCGTCAGGATTCGAACTCCGAAGTCCAGGTGCCCAGGGCGATCTCGGCCGTGATGCCGGGCCCGAAGCCGGCCATCAGGCCGCGGTGGCCCTCAAGGGCTGATGCTTCGTCGAACATGCGGGCCAAGGCATCGAGTACCACCGCGCTGGCTATGTTTCCGTACTCGGTGAGCGTGGCGCGGCTGAAGCGGAACGCCTCGGGTGGCACGTCGAGGAAGAGGCTCAAGTCGTCCAGGATGCGCGGACCGCCCGCGTGGATGATGTAGAAGTCCATCTTGCTGGCGTTCCATTGGTGCTGTTCCGCGACGGCCTGCAGCGCCGGGGCGAGTGGTTCCATGGTCCCGGGCACGCGCTTGTCGAGCTGGAAATGGAAACCTGTGGACCGGACCGCGTAGGAGATCCAGTCCTCGGTGCTCGGGATGATGTACGAGCCGTTGCGTTCCAGGCGGACTCCGGTGCCACCATTGCCCCGGATCACGGCCGCGGCGATTCCGTCGCCGAACAGGCCGTTGGACAGCAACGACCCCACGCCCAGGTCGGTGGGCTGATAACACAGCGAGCAGAACTCGCAGGCGACGACGAGCACGTTGGCGTCGGGGTACGCCGTGCAGAAGTCGTGTGCCCGGTTGATGGCTGCGCCGCCTGCTGCGCAGCCGAGTTGGGCGATCGGCATCTGTCGTGTCTCCGGCCGGAAGCTCATCTCGCCGATGAGCCATGCGGTCGGCGGGGGCATCATAAAGCCGGTGCAGGAGACGTAGATGATCATGTCGATCTGCTGCGGCTCCAGTTCCGCGTGGTCGAGCGCCCGGCGCACCACGGCCGGAACGCGGGCCTTGGTGTGCGCCTCGTAGGTGGTGCTGCGGGCGTCGAAGCCCGGGTGCTGCAGCACCTTCTCGATCGGCTGGATCAGATGCCGCTTCTGTACCCCGGTGTGCTCGATCAGGCTGAGGATCAGATCGAGCTGCGGATGGTCGCCGTGCAACCGTTGCGCCAGCTCAAGGGTTTCTTCGTTGGTGATGACGTACTCGGGTACCTGGATTGCCGGCTTACAGAGAATCGCCATGGAATGCCTCCCGCGGACGTGGTCCACATAGCCGGGCCCTGGCCGGATGCGGGCTATTCGTCTTCCGGCGGCAGCCACCCGGTTCCGTCCGCGCCGAAACGGTGCGAACAGACCTGTGGTGGGCTCCGGCGCCGGTTTCGATACCCCTGGCACGGGCGCGGACGGGGCAGATGTCGAAGACTCAAGCTCTCCCCGTTGGGGCGGATGGTGATCCGCCACGGCTTGGTCAGCCGTCCGACTCACGCTACGACGGGAGGGTGAGCGTCGCATGTCGAGCAAGAAACACAACGGGACGGCCCGAGTCATTGCAGGCGGGCGTCCTGACCGACGCCGTCGGCGACGGCCTTGTTCTCGACCACGGCGAGGCGGTGTGGACGTTCGCGTATTTCGGCGTATTTCCCCAGGGATGACTTCACGTAATTCCCCAGGCCCTGGTCCGGTGGAGGGGCGGCTCGGTCCTTCGTCCGGCGAGCGCTGGCGGCTGGCCGCTGGCCGCTGGCCGAGGATCTAAGGTCCGGTCGCGGCGTGACGACGAGCGACCGCCTCGAAGAGGGGTTCAGCCGTCCATCTCCTCGACCAAGGGATCATCGCGTTGCCAGCCCTGGGCCATCCCGGACCGCGATGACCAGGTCCCTCGATGCCGAACTCCGCCCTACCCGTTACCGATCAGGAGAATTCGGGATGGGGAACTACGTGACCCTTGAACCACCCTTGATCGCCGACAGGCGGGCGATTCACACCCGGAGCCCGCAGCACTGCGCCCCGCCGCTGGGCCCGGCGGCCGGGCGCAGTGCCGCGGGCTGCACCCATCCAAAGGCCTACGAGGGGACCTCGGACACATGGACTCGGTGCGTTGCCGGGGGCGCCGTGGTCACCAGAGGACGGGCAGCGCGAGCGGATAGCGCCAGATCGACGTCCTGTTCCAGCGCACTTCTTCGGCCGGCTTCGCGAGCTTCAGGTCGGGGAAGCGCTCCAGAACGGTTCCGAGTGCGACTTGCAGTTCTGTGGTGGCGAGCGGAGCGCCGAGACAGTGATGCCCACCCCAGCCGAAGGTCATGTGAGACGGGCCAGTGCGTTCCAGATCCAGCTCATCAGGACGGTCGAACTTCCGGCCATCACGGTTGGCCGTCAGATAGGAGACGTGCACGATGTCCCCGGCGTGGATCGTCACCCCGCTCAGTTCCAGGTCTTCGGTGGCGACGCGGGGGATGCCGACGCCTTTACGGAAGGGGATGAAGCGCAGCAGTTCCTCGATGGCCTGCGGGAGCATCCCAGGATCGGAGCGCAGCATGGCGAGCTCTTTGGGACGGGTGAGCAAGGCGTAGGCGATGTTCCCGATCTGGTAGGTGGTGGTGTCCTGGCCGGTGATGAGCAGGACCATGGCCATGACTGCCAGTTCCTGGTCGTTGAGAATCTCATCTCCGTCACGAGCCGCGGCCAGAGTGCTGATCAGGTCCTCGCCGGGGTTCTCACGCCGGTGTGCCGTCAATCTCTCGAAGTAGGCACGCAGATCGGCCTTGGCCTGTACGGCGTTGTCCCGGTTGTCGATGCCGGTGTCCATCATGGTCCGGGCGTGGGACCGCAGTTGGGCGCGATCTGCCTCGGGGATGTCGAGAACCTCGCAGATGGTGGCCAGGGGCAGGGGGTCCGCCAGGTGCTCGGTGAGGTCCGCGGGAGAACCGTGCTCCTCCATCCGGTCCAGCAGCTCGTCCACGACATGCTGGGTGCGGACCCGCATGCGTTCCATGTGGCGGGGCGCGAAGCCTTTGGAGATCAGGCTGCGCAGGCGGCTACTGCCCGGTGGGTCCATCACGTTGATCGCCTCGTCCTGAACGATGGGTTCAGGGGTCATGCGCGGAAAATTCCGGCCGATGACGGCGCTTCGGCTGAAACGCCGATCGGTAGTCACCGTGCGCACATCGTCGTAGCCTGTGACAAGCCAGGCTTCGCCGTCGCCGTGGGGCAGCCGAATGCGTGAGACGGGCTCTTCGGTCATCAAGTGCTTGAGCACAGGGTCGAACTCGAGCGCCTCGGCATAGTCGAACGGACAGTTTCTCGAGACAGGGGCTGGTTCCATGCGAGGCTCCCGACGGGGGTCTGATGATTAGCTCGAAGATGCCCGGCGGCCGGGCAGGACATGGGTGCCCGATCACCTGCAAAGGCACTCACCCCTCCGGCCAATCGGCCTAACCTTGTCTTCCGACCTGCTGCGTCCTGTGTGGCCAGAATGTCGGTGACTGGTGATACCTGTAGGGCGTGGACGACCCGACGAGGGTGGTCTGCTCCCCGTGGGAGAGAAGCCGGGCAGCTGGGCCGTCTGGGAAGCGGACTCGATGGTCGTGGCCTTGGAAGTGGGCGGCACTTCCTGGACCGCGTTGCTGGACGCGGTCCGGCTGGAGCCGGGTGCCGACGTGGCGGCGGTTACCGCTAAGCAGGTCCGCGAGGTCGTCGAGCGTCTGGTCGCTGCCGGGTCAGTGGAAGCCCGGCGACCTGGACATCCTCCTGATCCTGGATGCCGGTTACGACGTGGAGCGGCTGTCGTTCCTACTGGCGGACCTACCGGTCGAGCTGCTGGGCAGGCTGCGGTCGGACCGGGTGATGCGCCGGCCGACGCTGCCGAGGATCTACGATCCGAAGGGCGGACGTCCGCCCAAGCACGGCGGCGAGTTCGTCTTCGGCCAACCGGATACCTGGGGCGAGCCCGACGTCCGCACGGTCACGGAGACGGAGCGGTACGGCACCACGGTGGCCTCGCCTTCGACCGGCCCCACCCGCGACTGACCCGCCGCGCGCGGCTTGGCTCACCCACGACGCTGAACTGCCGATCATTGAGGGCACCGTGATCCATTTCAAGGTCGACCGTCTACCCAATGGCGCGGACCCGAAGCCGCTCTGGCTCTGGTGGTCGGGCACCAGCCCGAGCGAGGCTGATGTCGTCCGCGCGAAGTGCCCATTGCCAGCCGGTGCACCCAAACCACCAGGGGCCGGAGTTCCGCTTCAACGAACCCGAGACCTGGCCCGAACCGGCGATCATCACGGCCACCTACACCGCCAACCACGGCAAGGCCGAAGCTCAGGCGTGGGACCGGGTCCACCCGCGGCTGACCCACCGCTCGGCCTGGCTGGAGCACGATGGTGAACTCCCCATCGTCGACGGCGCTTTGGTCCGCCTCAAAGTCGAGCACCTCTCCAAGGAGCGGGAGGCGCCGCCAGTATGGCTGTGGTCGTCGAAGACCGGAGCCGGCCCGGCGGACGCGGACCGCTGCTGGCAGGGGTTTCTGAGGAGATTCGACCTGGAGCACACTTTCAGGTTCGGAAAACAGACGCTCGGCTGGACCACCCCGAACCGCGTACACCCGAGGCAGCGGACCGCTGGACCTGGCTCCTGGTCGTCGCGCACACCCAGCTCAGGCTCGCCCGGCCGCTGGCCGCCGACCTCCGTCGGTCCTGGGAGAAACCGGTAAGGCCCGAACGCCTCACCCCGGCCCGGGTCCGCCGGGGGTTCAGGAACATCCGAGCCCACCTGCTCTGCCCGGCCCGTGTTCCCCAACCTCGTGGCACCGGTCCCGGACGGCCGCCCGGGACCAGGAACCGCCGTCTCGCACCCCGCTACGACGTGGGCAAGACCGTCAAACGCCCCGAGACCCTCAAGGCCATCGGCAGACCTGGTAGATAGAGGACAAGTTCAGCTTGTCGTTCAACGTCCAGCGGCTGTTCCTTCGTCAGTCGGAATTCGAAGGCTGGGTGTCCTCGTCGGCCAGTGTCGTGGCGACCAACGCTGTGAAGTGCTTGAGCACGTCGAACGGGATGTCCTGAGTGCCGTGGCCGTGTCCTCAAAACCGGCGAACCCCACACCCGCCCCAGTCATCACAAGCAGGGCACCAAGCCCCGACGTGTCACTGGTGATCTACACACGTGACACCCTTCCCACATGGCCTTGGAGACTTGGGAACACGACGGCGACCACTACTGCCTGCAGTCGACCTACGTGAAGGGCGATGAGGCGTGGTACTTCGAGCTGAGCGAGGCCCGCTCCGCCCCTGCCGTCTGGACGGCCAGTCTCCGCCACCCCGACTTCCTGGCAGGTCCTGCGGCTGTCACCGTGATCGCCCATGATCCGGACGTGGAAAAGCCGCCTTACGTCCACTTCCGACACCTTGAACAGCGGCTCTTCTGCGGTTCTTGGAGCCGGGTGGGCGTCCTGGGCCGAGTTTGGTGGTTTGGGTGCACCGGCTGGTAGGGGGCACTTCAAGCGAGGTTTCTGAACCCCCGCCGGACCCGGGCAGGGGTGAGCTTGTTCGGAAGGGCAGGCCGTTCCCAGGGGCGGCGCAGGTCAGTGGTCAGGCCTCGGACGAGTCGTAGTTGGGTGTGGGCAACGATGATGAGCCAGGCCCAACGGTCGGCGGCTTCGGGATCACGGAGTTCGGGGCGGGTCCAGCCGAGCGTCTGCTTGATCATTCTGAAGGTGTGTTCAAGGTCGAAGCGACGGAGGAATGCATGCCAGAGCCGGTCGCGACATCCCCTTCGCTCGCATCGATGCCGGACCACCACAACCACACCGGCTTGGGCTCGCCGCCACTGGGCAGACGGTCGACCTTCAGGCGGATCACGGTGCCCTCAATGATGGGCAGCTCGGCATCGTGGGAGAGCCAGGCAGCCCGCCGGGTCAGTCTGGGGTGGAGCCGGTTGAAGGCGGTGGCCACCTCGGTGCCGTACCGGTCTGTCTCCGTGGTCGTCTGCACATTGAGGTCGCCCCAGGTGTCGGGCTGGCCGAAGACGAACTCGCGAGCGCGCCCACCACGACGCCTGCCGCGCCGCCCTCGCCGCGATGGTCGAGGGCGCCGACGTGCTTGGGCGGCCGTCCGCCCTTCGGGTCGTAGACCCGCGGCGGGGTTGGCCGGCGCATCACCCGGTCCGACCGCAGCCTGCCCAACAGCTCAAGGGGTAGGTCCGTCAGCAGGAACGACAGGCGCTGAACGTCGTAACCGGCGTCCAGGACCAGGAGAATGGCCAGGTCGCCGGGCTTCCACTGGCCGGCGGCGACCAGGCGCTCGACGACCTCGCGGACCTGGACGGCGGTGACCGCCGCGACGTCGGCACCCGGTTCCAGCCGGATCGCGTCCAGCAAGGCGGCACTGGAGGTGCGTCCCACCTCCAGTTGCCGCAACAATCGAGTACGGCCAGCCCGGGATCAATGTGGTGCTCGTTCTTGCCCCGGCCGTAGGTGTGGCAGAACGAGCGGTCCGTCGAGGTGTTCGCGTCCGGACGCAGCCACGGACTGACATCCGCCGCGAGCACCAGGCGCCCGTCCGCGGCCCGGGGCAGCACCAGCCCGGCCGGCGTTCTCCGCAGTCGCGCGACGTCGACGCGGCCGCGGTTGCGCCCGCCGTACAACGCGCCGTGCCCACGCCGGTGTTCAGGCGCGAGCGCGAGATCAACCAGGGTCTTCACGGGCCCGTCGGAGCAGAGCAGGGCGTCGCAAAGCTCGAACAGTTCGTCGCCCCGTCTGGTCAGGCACGCATAAAACTCCGACCGGAAGTGTGACGCTTCCGCGAACGCCTCCCGGCGACATCCTCATCCAGCAGACTCGATTCCACGGCCTTCGTCACGGTCACGTGCGCTCCTTGGTCGGAGCACAGGATCGTGCGAAGGCCGCCCGCAAGTCCGCTGAACTGCGAAAACACGGCTCAAGTTCGAGGGCCGTTCGACACTGGGTAGATGAACGACAAGTTCAGCTTGTCGTTTATGGTCCGACGACCCGTCGGACCATAAACGACAAGCTCAAGGGTCACTTCGTGGGGTCAGCGTGCCAGCAGGTCTCGGATCGCTCCCGTGGTCTCGTCCGGGGCCTCCTCGGCCATGAAGTGCCCCGCATTCGTCAGACGGTGGTCGAGATCCGGTGCCCAAGCCCTCCATACCTGGGCGGCGTCGTAGCCGAGCTGGGTTCCCCAGTCCTGCTGGATGACCGTGACGGGCATCGCGAACTGCGATCCGGCATCAAGGTCCGCCCGGTCGTGGGCGACGTCGACACCCGCGGAGGCACGGTAGTCGGCGACGATCGAGTCCACTGCGGCCGCGCTCGCCCGCAGGTACTCGGCGCGCACCCGCTCCGGAATCGCGTCCGGGTCCTTGGACCAGGCGTCAAAGAACGAGCCGAAGAATGCATCCGCACTGTTGGCGATCATCCTCTCCGGCAGGCCCGCCGGCTGCGCCATCAGAAACAGGTGGTAACCCACCGCCGCCGACACACCCTGCAGCACATTCCACATGTCCAGCGTCGGCACAACGTCGAGGATGCCCAGATGCGTGATGGTCTCCGGGTGGTCTAGCCCGGCCCGGAACGCGACCAGGGCACCACGGTCGTGGCCGACCATGGCGAACTGCTCATGGCCGAGCCCGGCCATCATGGACACGATGTCAGCGGCCATCGTCCGCTTCGAATAGACATCCTCGTCCGCGGCCTCCGGCTTGTCGCTCACTCCGTAGCCGCGCAGGTCAGGACAGACCACCGTGTGCTCGGTAGCCAACTGCTCGGCGACGTGGCGCCACATCAGGTGGGTCTGGGGAAAACCGTGCAGCAGTACGACCGGACTGCCGCTGCCACCGATCGCAGCGGACAGCTTCACACCGCCCGCACCGGGCAGGAGGGTGTACTCGAAACCAGGAATCATGAGTGCCATAACGGTCCTTCTCTCAGTGCCGGCTGGCTGACCACTCCAACGTGCACGACACCGATGAGCAGCCAATCAGTACGACACCGTAGATCCGGGCCCGCGCACCGAGGATAGGGAGCATGCGGATCGATGTGCTCGGTACAGTGCAGGCGCGACGTGAGGACGGCAGCCCGATCGACCTGGGCGGACCGCGGCATCGCGAGGTACTCGCGCGCCTGGTCGCTGCGGAGGGTCGGATGGTCACCACCGACGCTCTCATTGACGACCTGTGGTCGCGGGCGAGGGCCGGCTCCCTGGGTGCGCTGCGCACCTTCGTCGCCGCGCTGCGCCGCGCCATCGAGCCCGACCGGCCGCCCCGCACACCGCCATGCGTGCTCATCACGCAGGGACCCGGCTACGCGCTGCGCCTGCCCCGCGGGGCCACGGACGTCGACCGGTTCCAGGACGCACTGGCCAAAGCCCGCCGCTGTCCCGAAGGCGTCGTCGACCTTGGTGAAGCACTCGCCTCGTGGCGCGGTCCGGCCTACGCCGACCTGCCCGAGGCTGCATGGGCCCAGCGGGAGCGATCCCGGCTCCAGGAGCTGCGACTGCAGGGCGTGGAACTACGTGCGGGCATCCTCCTCGATTCCGGCAAGGGGGCGGACCTGGTCGCCGACCTTGGTGCGCATGTCTCCGAGCACCCCTGGCGCGAGCCGGCCTGGGGCCTGCTCGCGCGTGCCCTGTACTGCGACGGACGCCAGGCCGACGCCCTGGCCACACTCCGCCGCGCCCGCACGATGCTCGTGGAACAACTCGCGCTCGACCCCAGCCCTGATCTTCAACGTCTGGAGACGGACATCCTCACCAGGTCAGCAACCCTTGAGCCGAACCGCGAACCGGTACCTCGTCCCTGGTCGGGGACAGGCGCCCGGCTGGGCCCGCGCACGACTGTGGACCTGGCCCGCACTCTTGCGCTCGTCGGCGGCGATGCCCTGGTCTCCTCACGGCGCGACCGCCTCGCGGCTGTCGAGTCGGCCGAACAAACGGGGGACGTCGCTTTGACCGCGCGGGTCATCGGAGCCTACGACGTGCCCGCGATCTGGAGCCGAGCCGATGATCCCAGGCAGTCCCGCGCCGTGGTGGCGGCTGCCGAGCGCGCCCTCACCGCGCTCGGGCCCAATGGCCCCACCGACCTGAGGGCCCGGCTGCTGGCCACCGTCGCCGTCGAGAGCCGCAGCGGCGACACATACGACAGGGAGTTGGAGAACGCGCACCAGGCCGAGGCCCTGGCCCGTGACCTCAACGACCCCCCACTGCTGGCGTTCGCGCTCAACGGGGTGTTTCTGCAGTCCTTCGCGCGCCCCGGCCTCGCACCGCAACGCGACACGATCGGAGCCGAACTCATCGCGCTGTCCACCCGGCACGGGTTGCCAACCTTCGCCATCCTGGGCCGACTCGTGCGCCTGCAATCCGCATCCGCTCTCGGCGATCTCGGGACCGCGGCCGTACACGCAGCCGCTGCGGACGAGCTTGCCGCCGCCCACGAGTCCCCACTGGTCGCGGTCCTGACCGCATGGTTCAGAGCGCGGGTCACCGCTGCCCGCAGCACCGAACCCGGCGGGCCGAGCCCCGCAGCCGCCGCGGCGGCATACCGAGCTGCCGACAACTCCCTCGCGACAGCCGGAATGCCGGGGCTCCACCACGGCCTGCTCCCATTGGCCCTGCTCGGCCTGCGCCTGCTGCACAACCGCCCCGCCCCCACCGACTCCCAGCTCGACTGGGGGCCGCACCTGCCCTGGGCGACGCCACTGGTACTCCTCGCCCAGGGCCGGGTGGAAGACGCCCGCGTCGCCCTCGCCGCCACACCCGAACCACCCCATGACCACCTCCAGGAAGCCCTGTGGTGCCTCACCGCCCACGCCGCTGTACGCCTCGACGAACCCGAGATCGCCGCGCACGCTGCAGTTGCCTTGCACGACGCCCGTGCCGAGCACGCCGGCGCCGCCAGTGGCATGCTCACCCTCGGCCCGGTCGAGCGCTACCTCACCGAAGCCAAAGCGTGCGCCGCCGCAGACCAGTGATCCACCCCAACCGGAGCACAGTCCGGATCAGCTTGCCGATTGTGGTCCTACCCGCAGGCCACGGAAGTTGATGTCGCGGCCTGGCCGGTTCGTCGGGGTTTGGTGCCGGTCTGGTGGTGGGTGGGCCGGGTGTGGGGTTCACCGCCGACCAGGACGCGTCCCACCTCGTGACGCGGGGCTGGTGCCCGATTCTTCGAGCCGATCGGTCGTCCGGGACCCGGTGTCGTGGGTTTTTGTACCCGGGCCGGCGTAGGGCTCAGCGTGCACAGGTTCCTGAACCCCCGCCGGACCCGGGCCGGGGTGAGTCTGTTCGAGGGCAGGGGCCGTTCCCAAGGGCGGCGTAGGTCGGCGGCCAGGGGGCGGACGAGGCGGAGTTGGGTCTGGGCTGCGATGACGAGCCAGGTCCAGCGGTCGGCAGCTTCGGGGTCGCGCAGTTTCGGGGCGGTCCAGCCCAGCGTCTGCTTCCAAAATCTGAAGTTGTGTTCGATGTCGAACCTTCGAAGGAATGCCTGCCAGACGAGGTCGACGTCGGCGGCGGTGGCGCCGGTGCGGGACCACCACAGCCACAGCGGCTTGGGATCCCCGCCCGAGGGCAAGTGCTCGACCTGCAGGCGGATGACGGTGCCGGCGATGATCGGCAGGTCGCCCTCGTAGTCCTCCCAGGCAGCCCGGCGGGTCAGCCGCGGGTGCAGCTTGTCCCACGCCTTCGCGACCGCAGTGCCGTAGCGGGTGGTGGCGGTCGTGGTGGTGGCGATGGTGCCGCCCCATGTAGCGGGGTCCTTGAAGACGAACTCGCCGCCGTGCTTCGGTGGCCGGCCGTTGATACCGTGCCAGCGCGGCGGTGCCGGGCGCCGCATGACCCGGTCCGACCGCAACCTGCCGAGCACCTCCACCGGGAGGTCGCGCAGGAGGTGGGCCAGGCGCGGGACGTCGTAGCCGGCGTCGACCACGATCCAGATCAGCGGGTCACCGTCATGCCACTGCCCCGCCTCAATCAGACGGCTCACCAGGTCGCGGACCTGGACGGTGGTGACGGCGGCAACGTCCGCGCCGGGGTCCAGGCGCTGGGCGTCCAGGACCGCGGTCCACGAAGTCCGCCCTGACTCCAGGGCGGCGATGACGGAGTAGGGCCAGCCGGGGATCATCTGGTGCTTCTGCTCGCCGCGCCCGTAGGTGTGGCAGAACGAGCGGTCCGGGGACGTCGCCGCGTCGGGACGCAGCCACGGACTGACATCCACGGCCAGCACCAGCCGACCGTCCGCCGCGCGCGGCAGCGGCAGCCCTGCCAGCGCCCGCCGCAACCGGCCGACATCAAGGCGCCCCTGATTCAGCCCCGCGTACAGCGCGCCGTGGCCACGCCGATGCTCGGGCGCCAACGCCAACCCGACCAGTGTCTTGACCGGCCCGTCTGTGCACAGCAGTGCATCGGTGAGTTCGAACAGCGCGTCGCCCCGCGCGGCCAGACAGGCGTAGAACTCACCCCGGAACCCTGCCAACACCCCAATCGCTTCACGGCGAACATCCGGCTCTACCCCACCGACCACAGCAGCCTCCGCGTTGCTACCCGGGCTTCCCTCTCGGAATTTTCAGGATCACGCCCAGGCCACACCCGCGTCCACGAAACAGATGACAGCGGGTCAAGTACGACGCCATGTTCGAATTTGGACGATAAAAGACAAGTTCAGTGCCTGTTCCTGATGCGGCCACGCCATGACGGTATCGGTGGATCCTGGGTTCGTTGCGCGCGCCCGTCAGCCGTGCTTGGCTCGCCCGATGAACTTTCTGTTGACGGCGAGTGGCCTGCGCAACGAGACGCTGCGGGATGCGCTGCGGGAAATGCTGGGAAAGCCGTTCGGATCGGCGAACATCGTGTACGTTCCCACGGCATCAGTCGCCGAGCCCGGGGACCACGGGTGGTTCGTCGCGAACATGAACCGGCTGCACAGCCTCGGCTGGCGGGAGTTCGACGTCCTGGAGCTGAACGGCCTGCCCCGGCAGATGGTGCTCGACCGGCTGCTCCACGCCGACGTCATCTATGTCGAGGGCGGCAGCCACTACCACCTCGCGCGCAGCATCACCGGCAACGGCCTGGTCGACGGCTTCCTGGAGGCGCTGGAGAGCCGGGTCTATGTGGGAGTCAGTGCCGGATCAATGATCTTCAGTCGTCATCTCACCGGACACTCCGCCGACGTCATCGGGGACACCACGGACCTCCACGTGCTCGGCGCGACGACCGTGGAGCCGCCGTTCGGCCTCTTCGACTGGTATCTCAAGCCCCACCTGTACTCGCCGGATTTCCCCGAGCGGGACGACGCCTGGGCCGATCGCATCGCTGCGCGGGCGGACTTCCCGATCTACTTCATCGACGACGAAACAGCCGTGCGCGTCAGGGACGGCAAGGTGGATGTCATTTCTGAAGGCCGGTGGCGGTTTCATCCGTGACTCAACGCCGTGTCGGTATCCAGGCCGACCGCAATGGGCAGCGTGCACTCCTCATCCGGCAGCAAATCGCCGCCGCGCACCCACTGGTACGCCTCCTCGTTGATGAAGCCGCCCGTTCAACCGGCCTGGACGCCGACCGGGTGCTCCGCGGTGGCCTCCGGCGGCGCCTGGTCCATCGGCTCCGTCCCGAGGCTGCCGGGGGTTGTGACCAGAGACCCAGTTTCCGGTCACGCGGTCCTGCGCGGCCCGGGTCGGCGGGCGCAGCGCCGTCATCAGCTCCAGCCCGGAGACGGCCGTGGAGCCGCGCGGGGTGATAACTGAGCATCGGCGAAGAGTGACCGGTGCGCGCCGGAAGGCGGCGCCCGTTTGCTCGCCCACCGGGTGGCGGGCGGGCAAACGGGTCGGCGTGTCAGTGACCGCCGCGTGCCGACGCGCCATCGGCGTCACGTCGGCTGAGTGCCGTCACCTGCCCGGCGGGTGCGGGCCACACCTGTACGAGGTCCCACTCGGTCACCTCGTCGGGCGCGAGCCCGACGACGATCCGCTCCCGCGAGCCCCCGATGGCGGAGACGTCGTGCGCGCTGCGGTACTCGGTGAGACAGGCGCCGACCCGGTCGGCCACCCAGAGCAGCGCCAGCTCGCGCAGGGCGGTCAGATTGCCGAGCCGGAAGTAGTTGGACGGGGCCGCGTCGACCTTGTCCGGCTTGTAGATGTTGCCATGCGCCGTACGGCGGCGCAGCGCCTGCGGGGACATGTCGACCAGCTCGATCTGGTCGGCCCGGCGTACGACCTCATCGGGCACGGTCTCGCGCTGCCGTACGCCCGTGATGGACCTACACGACGTCGCCGAGCGAGTCCAGGTGCTGGATGTTCACCGTGGAGACAACGTTGATCCCGGCAGCCGGCAATGCCTCCACGTCCTGCCAGCGCTTGTCGTTGCGTGAGCCGGGAACGTCGGTGTGGGCGAGTTCGTCCACGAGCGCCACGTCGGGACGGCGCGTCAGGACCGCGTCCACGTCCATATCCGTCAAGGCACTGCCCCTGTACTCCAGGTACTCCGGCTCCCTCTGCTGGATCTGCTCCAGACCGTGCAGCATCACCCTCGGTGCGCGGCCGGTGGTGGTGTCCACGAAGGCGACCACGCAGTCGGTGCCACGCTCACCCGGCGGTGCGCCTCGGACAGCGTGGGAGCAGGTGCTTCTGGGAGATCAGCCGTCCCGGGTTGGTGACCAGGATTTCCAGCAGGTGCCATCCGGTGGGCGTGAGCCGGACGTCGGCTCCGTCCCTGTTCACCTTCTTGGCCAGCAGGTCGATGGTGAAGCCGGCCGTTTCGACGAGTGTCGTCCCGGGGACGAGCGGCGCCTCCTCGGTGCGGCGGACGGCGGCCCGCAGTCGGGCGAGCAGCTCGTCCGTGCTGAACGGCTTGGTGATGTAGTCGTCGGCGCCAGCGTCGAGGGCGGCGACCTTCTCGTCGGACGCCTGCCGGGCGGACAGCACCAGGATCGGTACGCGGGTCCACCCGCGTAGGTCCTTGATGACGTCGACGCCGTCCATGTCCGGCAGCCCGAGGTCGAGCATCACCACGTCGGGCTGACGGGCAGCCGCGAGACGCAGCGCCGTGGCACCGTCGGAGGCCGCGTCGACACCGTAGCGACGTGCCTGGAGATTGATGACGAGGGCCCGTACAAGCTGCGGGTCGTCGTCCACCACCAGCACCCGTGTCATGGGCGTGCGCCTTTCCTGTCGTGCGCGGCGGCGGGAGCCGGCGGCACCGGTGCTGTCACCGGCCGCCGACTCCCGCTCGGATCGGACAACGCCATCAGTTCTTCGCCAGGAGGTTCTTGAGCGCGATGTTGAGTTCCAGGACGTTCACCCGGGGCTCGCCGATGAAGCCGAGGGTGCGGCCGTCGGTGTGCTCGTCGACCAGCTTCTGGACCTGGCCGACGGTCAGGCCGTTCTTCTCGGCGATCCGGTGGACCTGGATGTCCGCGTACTGCGGGGAGATGTCCGGATCCAGTCCGGAGCCGGAGGAGGTGACGGCATCGGCGGGAACGTCGGTGGGGCTGACCTTGTAGTCGGCTGTCGAGTTGTCCTTGACGACGGCCTTCTTGGCGGCGGTCACCCAGTCGATCAGATCTTTGTTGTCGGCGGACCGGTTGGTGGCGCCTGACAGGATCAGGCTGTACTGGGTGTTGACGCTGTTGGTGCCGAGGCCGTTCTGCGGGCGGCCCTGGAACCACTTCAGGTCGGGCTCCGGAATCTCCTGGCCCTTCTTCAGCGGCAGGTTGTACGACTGACCGATGAGTGACGAGCCGACGACCTTGCCGTCCGCCTTGGTCTCGGAGCCGTTCGCCTGGTTGCCGAACAGTCCCTGGGCGATGCCGGTGACGACCAGCGGGTAGATGACGCCGGTCACCAGGGTCAGCACGAGGAGGGCGCGCAGGCCGGCCCCGAGCAACCGGACCGTGTTGGTTGCGGAGTTGTTCATGGCCTTCAGCCGATCCCGGGGATGAGGGAGATGAGCAGGTCGATGAGTTTGATGCCGACGAAGGGCGCGACCAGGCCGCCGATGCCGTAGACCGTCAGGTTGCGGCGGAGCATCCTGTCCGCGCTGACCGGCCGGTACTGCACACCCTTGAGGGAGAGCGGGACCAGCGCGATGATGATCAGGGCGTTGAAGATCACCGCGGACAGGATCGCGGAGTCCGGTGAGGACAGGCCCATGACGTTGAGCTTGTCCAGGCCCGGGTAGACGGCCGCGAACAGCGCGGGAATGATCGCGAAGTACTTGGCGACGTCGTTGGCGATGGAGAACGTCGTCAACGCGCCCCGGGTGATGAGGAGTTGCTTGCCGATCTCGACGATCTCGATGAGCTTGGTCGGGTTGGAGTCGAGGTCGACCATGTTGCCGGCCTCCTTCGCGGCCGACGTGCCCGTGTTCATCGCGACGCCGACGTCGGCCTGGGCGAGGGCCGGTGCGTCGTTGGTGCCGTCGCCGGTCATCGCGACGAGCTTCCCGCCCGCCTGCTCCCGCTTGATCAGGGCCATCTTGTCCTCGGGGGTCGCCTCGGCGAGGAAGTCGTCGACACCGGCCTCCTCGGCGATGGCCTTCGCCGTCAGCGGGTTGTCGCCCGTGATCATGACGGTCTTGATGCCCATGCGGCGCAGTTCGTCGAACCGCTCGCGCATGCCGTGCTTGACGACATCCTTGAGGTGGATGACGCCCAGCACGCGCGCCCCGTCGGTGTCCTCGACAGCCACGAGCAGCGGTGTACCGCCCGCCGCGGCGAACCGGTCGGTGAGCGCGCCGGCGTCGCTCGACACCTCGCCGCCCTGTTCGCGGACCCAGGCGATGACCGAGCCGGCCGCGCCCTTGCGGATCTTGCGCCCGTCGACGTCCACGCCCGACATCCGGGTCTGGGCGGTGAAGGCGATCCACTCGGCGCCGGTGAGTTCGCCCTGCCGGCGCTCGCGCAGTGCGTACTTCTCCTTCGCGAGGACGACGATGGAGCGGCCCTCCGGCGTCTCGTCGGCCAGCGAGGAAAGCTGGGCGGCGTCGGCGAGTTCGGCTTCGGCGGTGCCGCCCACCGGCACGAATTCCGACGCCTGCCGGTTGCCGAGCGTGATGGTGCCGGTCTTGTCGAGCAGCAGGGTCGACACGTCGCCGGCGGCCTCGACCGCACGCCCCGACATGGCCAGGACGTTCCTCTGCACCAGGCGGTCCATGCCGGCGATGCCGATCGCCGACAGCAGCGCGCCGATCGTGGTGGGGATGAGGCAGACCAGCAGCGCCACCAGCACGACCATCGTCAGATGCGTGCCCGCGTAGTCCGCGAACGGCGGCAGCGTGGCGACCGCCAGCAGGAAGACGATCGTGAGCGAGGCGAGCAGGATGTTCAGCGCGATCTCGTTCGGCGTCTTCTGCCGGGCAGCACCCTCGACCAGGGCGATCATGCGGTCGATGAAGGTCTCACCGGGCTTCGTCGTGATCTTGATGACGATCCGGTCGGAGAGGACCTTCGTACCGCCGGTGACGGCCGAGCGGTCGCCGCCGGACTCGCGGATGACGGGCGCCGACTCACCAGTGATCGCCGACTCGTCGACGCTCGCGACCCCCTCGACGACGTCACCGTCACCGGGAATGACGTCGCCCGCCTCGCAGACGACCAGGTCGCCGACGCGCAGGTCGGTTCCGGGCACCTGCTCCTCGCGGTCCCCGGCGAACCGACGGGCCACGGTGTCGGTCTTGGCCCTGCGCAGTGTCTCGGCCTGCGCCTTGCCGCGGCCCTCGGCGACCGCTTCGGCCAGGTTGGCGAAGACGACGGTCAGCCACAGCCAGGCACTGATGGTCCAGCCGAACCAGTCGCCCGGATCCTTGAAGGTGAAGACGGTGGTCAGCAGGGAGCCGATCCACACCACGAACATGACGGGCGACTTGACCATCACCCGCGGATCGAGTTTGCGGAACGCTTCCGGCAGCGCCTTGAGCAGTTGCCTGGGGTCGAAGAGGCCCGCTCCCACGCGACCCTCGGAGGGCTTGTGCCCGGTGGCCACGTCGCTGTGCGGCGCCCGGATCGGGGTGGCTGTGGACATCGAGTCCTCTTGCTTCTCTGTGCGGGTGGTCATGACGCCAGCCCCTCGGCCAGCGGCCCCAGCGCCAGGGCCGGGAAGTAGGTCAGACCGGTGATGATCAGGATCGCGCCCACCAGCAGACCCGTGAACAGCGGTTTCTCGGTGCGCAGGGTGCCTACGGTGACCGGGACCGGCTTCTGCTCGGCGAGCGAGCCGGCCAGCGCCAGCACGAACACCATCGGCAGGAAACGACCGAGGACCATCGCGAGGCCCAGCGTGGTGTTGAACCACTGGGTGTCGGCGTTCAGACCGGCGAAGGCCGAGCCGTTGTTGTTGGCGGCCGAGCTGTAGGCGTAGAGGATTTCGGAGAACCCGTGCGCGCCGCTGTTGGTCATCGAGTTGCCCGGCGTCGGCAGGGCCATCGCCGCAGCGGTGAATACGAGCACCAGGGCTGGGGTGATGAGGATGTAACAGGCCGCGAACTTGATCTCGCGGGTGCCGATCTTCTTGCCCAGATACTCGGGCGTACGGCCGACCATGAGACCAGCGATGAACACGGCGATGATCGCCATGACCAGCATGCCGTAGAGGCCGGAACCGGTGCCTCCCGGCGCGATCTCGCCGAGCTGCATGCCGAGCATGGTGATGCCGCCGCCCAGACCGGTGAAGGAGGAGTGGAAGGAGTCCACCGCTCCGGTCGAGGTGAGCGTCGTCGACACCGCGAAGATCGACGAGGCGCCGACCCCGATGCGGGTCTCCTTGCCCTCCATCGCTCCCCCGGCGATCTGGAGAGCCGGGCCGTGGTGGGCGAACTCGGTCCACATCATCAGCGCGATGAAGCCGAGCCAGATGGTGCCCATGGTCGCGAGGATCGCGTAGCCCTGCCTGAGGGAACCGACCATGACGCCGAAAGTGCGGGTCAGCGCGAACGGGATGACCAGCAGCAGGAAGATCTCGAAGAGGTTCGTGAACGGGGTCGGGTTCTCGAAGGGGTGGGCGGAGTTGGCGTTGAAGTAGCCGCCGCCGTTGGTACCGATCTCCTTGATGGCCTCCTGCGAGGCGACCGCGCCGCCGTTCCACTGCTGCCGTCCCCCCATGAACTGGCCGACCTCATGGATGCCGGAGAAGTTCTGGATGGCGCCGCAGGCGACCAGGACGATCGCGGCGACGACGGAGAGCGGCAGCAGGATACGGATGGTCCCGCGGACCAGGTCGGACCAGAAGTTGCCCAGCTCACCGGTACGGGACCGCGCGAACCCTCGTACGAGAGCCACCGCCACCGCGATGCCCACGGCCGCGGACACGAAGTTCTGCACCGCCAGCCCGGCCGTCTGCACGACGTGGCCCATGGCCTGCTCGCCGTAGTACGACTGCCAGTTGGTGTTGGTGACGAAGGACGCGGCGGTGTTGAACGCCTGGTCCGGGTCAATGGCCTTGAAGCCGAGCGAGCCGGGCAGCTGGCCCTGGAGCCGCTGGAGCAGGTACAGGAGGAGGACGCCGACCACCGAGAAGGCGAGGACTCCACGCAGATAGGCGGGCCAGCGCATTTTGGTGTTCGGGTCGGCGCCGATGCTCTTGTAGATCCACTTCTCGACGCGCCAGTGCTTGTCGGAGGAGTAGACCTTGGCCATGTAATTGCCGAGGGGGACGTAGGCGAGCGCCAGGGCCGCTATGAGCGCGAGCAGCTGGAGCACGCCGTCGAGTACGGGACCCACGCCGCTCAGAACCTCTCCGGGAAGATCAGGGCGAGGATGAGATAGCCCAGCAGGGCGACGGCCACGACGAGGCCGACGATGTTCTCGGCGGTCACAGCTTGGTCACCCCCTTGGCGACGAGGGCCACCAGCGCGAACACCGCGATCGTGGTGACGACGAAGGCCAGATCGGCCATCGCGAACTCCTAGGACTAGATGAGAGGTTCCGAAGAGAAGCGGACAGTTAGAGCAAACCCGCGTCCGACCGGAATCGGTCGTCCGTTGACGACTCCCTTACGGCGGAGCCCCCGCCTTTGACGGAACTCTTACGGCGGCTCCCACGCGGCGATGGGACGGCCCAGGCCGCGGTGCTCGCAGGACACCCTGAACAGCGGTACTCCGGGGTCCCCCTCCACCCAGGAGCGGGACCAGCGGTACTCCGGGGTCCCCCTCCACCCAGGAGCGCTCCAGGGTGTGCAGTGCGCCCGGTCCTCGGGGTAGGGGGCTCAGTTGTGGCCGAGGGAGGCGTCGGCGAGTTGGGCCCGCATGGCCCGCTTGGCCCGCGGACAGCGGAAGGACGGCACGGCGTTGGCGATCGCCTCGACGCCGGTCAGTGCCGCGCGCCCCGAGGCGAAAGCCTTCAGCAGCAGCAGTGCGCCCACCGTGTTCGCGTTGTCGGCCAGGACCGACGCGTGCTCGTCGGCGGTGCCCGTGCTGACCGGGGCCGACCGGGCCAGTCCGCCGACGATCAGGACGAGGATCGAGCCGACGAACACCACGGTCGGCACGATGAACGCCTTCCGCGGTCTGGAAGCATTCCTCGACAGCCCATCGGCTGCCAGCGATGCGGATCAGCTCGTCCAACGTGGTGGCGGCGGGACAGTAGGCGATTGCTGTTTGGCTTTTCGCGCTGTCGCGTACCCGGTGCCCACGACACACACCGTGGACGCTCCCCCGATACCGCCGCCCGATTCCACGCTCTGTGGATCAGGGCTGGGTAGCGGCTTCGCTGTCGGGGTGGAGGGCGAAGATCTGGTCGAGGCCGACGATACGCAGCACGCGCAGGGTATGGGCAGGAACTGCGGCGAGGGCGATATCGGCTTGGGCGGCGTGGGCGAGGTTACGAGCGGCGATCAGGGCGCTGATGCCGCTGGAGTCGCAGAATTCCAGGCCGGCCAAGTCCAGGACGAGGCGCTGTCCCGGCTGGAGGGGGATCGTCGTGAGCAGGTCCGGCAGTTCGGTGGCGTTGGTGTAGTCGAGTTCGCCGATGATCTCCAGAACGGGACCGGTCAGGGCGTCTCGGGTGGTGATCTTCAGCGGAGTCATTCGGTGTTCTCGGTCCTCGGGTCGGGGGTGGATGTGGGGATGCCGAGGGCGAGCAGGGCGGTGTCGTCGTCGAGGCCGTCGCCGAAGTCGTCCAGCAGGCCGGTGAGGGCCTGGATAAGGGCATGCGGGGGCTTGCCGGCGTGGCCGGCGGTGAAGTCTCGCAGGGCCTCGTCCCCGTACAGGGTGCTGCGGTCTTTGCCGGTGCGGGCTTCGGTGAGGCCGTCGGTGTAGAGCAGCAGGGTCTCCCCGGGCGCGAGGACCGCGGTGGCCGTGGCGAAGCGCGCCTCGGGCAGGGCGCCGACGAGAAAGCCGCCGGGGGTGGGCAGGAAGTCGGCTGTGCCGCCGGCCCGCAGGATGAGTGCCGGGGGGTGGCCGCCCGCGGCGAGGCGGACGGTGACCTGCCCGGTGACCGGGTCGGGTTCGAGGATGCCGAAGATGACGGTGCAGTAGCGCGGATCACCGCTGCCGGTGTAACGGTCGTGGAGCACCTTGTTGAGCGTGGTCAGGGCGGCGACGGGGTCGGGGTCGTGCACAGCGGCGGCGCGCAGGGTGTAGCGGGTCAGGGAGGTCACGGCGGCGGCTTTGGGACCCTTGCCGCACACGTCGCCGAGGAAGAAGGCGAAGCGTTTGTTGTCGATGGGGAAGAGGTCGTAGAAGTCGCCGCCGAGCCGGTCGGGGGAGGCTGTGCGGTAGTGGACGGCCGCCTCCACTCCGGGCACGTGGGGCAGGGTGGCGGGCAGCAGTGACTGCTGGAGCACTGCGAGGGCGTCCTGCAGCCGGGCGCGGTCGGTCTCGGCCTGTCTGCGTGCTTCGTCGGCGGCTTTCCGGGCTCGCAGAAGTTCCTGCTCGTAGGCGCGGCGGTCACGGGCGTCGAAGACGGTGGTGCGGATGAGTAGCGGCTCGCCGGTACCGCCGTGCTTGACCCCGGAGGAGACCAGTACCGGCATCCGTGCACCGCCGGGCTGTTTGATCTCCAGAGCGATGCCGCCGATCTTGCCCTGCATACGCAGCAGCGGCGCGAAGTGTGTCTCGTGGTAGAGCTTGCCGCCCACGGTCAGCAGATCGGTGAACCGCATCCGGCCCACCACCGCCTCCCGCTCCAGGCCGAGCCAGTCCAGCAGTGTGATGTTGATCTTCGCGATGGTGCCGTCCATAAGGGTGGACAGATACCCGCACGGCGCGTTCTCGTACAGTTCCTCGGCGCTGTCCTCCAGCAGGGCGGCGAATGCCGCATTCGCTGTTTCCTTCTCCTCGTTGCCTGCGCGGTGCGGGTCGGGCTGCTGCCCGGTGGGGCACATCAGCGCAGGCCCGCCAGGAAGCCGGTGATCGCTTCGTTGGTGGCCTCGGGTGCTGACAGGTGCGGGCAGTGCCCCGTCGCGTCGAGCGTGACCAGCTTCGAGCCGGGGATCGCCTGGTGGACGAAGGCGCCGACCTCGCGGGGGGCGATGACGTCCTGGGTGCATTCCAGCACCAGTGTCGGCACGCTCACACGCTTCAGGTCGTCCCTGGAGTCCGACAGGAACGTGGCCCGGGCGAAAACGCGCGCCATGTCGGGGTCGGTGGCGCAGAAACTGTTCGTCAGCTCCGCACCGAGCTCGGGCCGCTCCGCGTTCCCCATGATCACCGGAGCCATCGCCGCCGACCAGCCCAGGTAGTTCGACTCCAGTGAGGCCAGCAGCTCGTCGATGTCCTCCGCGCTGAACCCGCCCCGGTAGCCCTCGTCGTCGATGTAGCGAGGAGACGGAGCAACCATCACCAAGGCCCCGATGCGCTCCGGAGCCATGTCGGCGGCCAGCACCCCGATCATCGCGCTGACCGAGTGGCCCACGAACACCGCGTCGCGCAGGTCGAGCGCTTCGCACACCTCCACCACGTCCCGGGCATAGCCGTCGAGCGAGGCGTAACGGTCATCCGAGAAAGCGGACGGCTCAGCGCGGCCCGAGCCCACGTAGTCGAAGAGCACCACGCGGTAGTCCTCGACCAGAGCCGGCACCGTCAGCCGCCACATGTTCTGATCACAGCCGAACCCGTGCGCCAGCACCACCGTCGGCCCCTGCGGGTTACCGGTGACAGTGACGTTGTTCCTGCGATCGATATCCATACCCGCAACTCTCTCAGGCTGCGCCCACCAATCCGGCACAGCCCCTCAGCACCCCCCACCCTGCGCAGCTTCTTCACAAACTCACGCCGGGGCGCCGCAGGCAGATCTCGAGGGAGCCTGCGCAGCGGTGCCCGGTGCAGCGCTCCCGTGCGGTTCACCCCACAAAGGAGTAGGCATGAAGGTGGGGAGAAGGGGTAGACGCGGCCCGAGGCGATATGGCCGACAGGGGAGGGACACATGGTTACCGATACGGCAATGACGACGGCGGAGGCGCAGTGCGCTGAACTGCCGGAGGTCCCGGACCCGTCGAAGGTGGCTCCGAAGGACGCGCGTGAGCTCACCCGCCTGTTCTTCCAGCAACTCACGGTGCTGGAAGAGGGCACGCCGCAGTACCAGTACGCGCGCAACACGCTGATCGAGATGAACATCTCCCTGGTCCGCTACGCGGCCTCCCGTTTCCGCAGCCGGAACCCGGAGGAGATGGAGGACATCGTCCAGGTCGGCGTGATCGGTCTGATCAAGGCCATCGACCGTTTCGAGCTCTCCCGCGAGGTGGAGTTCACCTCCTTCTCGATCCCCTACATCGTGGGAGAGATCAAGCGGTTCTTCCGCGACACCACCTGGGCCGTGCACGTCCCGCGCCGCCTGCAGGAAGCCCGCGTCCAACTGGCACGCGCCACCGAGGAACTGCACAGCCGCCTGGGCCGCACCCCGACCGTGGCGGAGCTGGCCCAGCTGATGAACCTGGAGGAAAGGGAAGTCATCGAGGCGCGGCTGGCCTCCAACGGCTATCGCTCCTCCTCCCTGGACGCCGCCATCAACAACAGCGAGGACGGCGAGTCGTCCCTGTCCGACTTCATCGGCAACGACGACGGCGCGCTGGAACTGGTGGAGGACTTCCACGCCCTCGCCCCGATGATCGCCGACCTCGACGAGCGCGCGCGCAGGATCCTGCACTGGAGGTTCGTGGAGGAACTCACCCAGGCCCAGATCGGCGAACGGCTCGGCGTCTCCCAGATGCACGTCTCCCGGCTGCTGTCACGCACCCTGGCCCAGCTCCGCGAGGGCATGCTCACCACCCACTGACACCGCCACCTCGCAACAGCGCCTTGCTTGGCGTGGCGAACCCGTACACCACGCCACCACCCTGCGCGGAGTCGGTCCCGAAGCGGCCCGCCTCACACACTCAGGGCGCGCTCCACTCATGTGGGCCGCCTCCGCGCCGTTCCACCCACCCACGGATCGACCGGCACACCCGCAGGATCGCCGACGCCCGCTCCTTCGAGGACCATCACCGTGTCGTGGTCGCTGTAGCGGTGCCGAGGATCTCTTCCCGCCCGTACGCTTGCACGGTGACACTGCGGCTAACCCAAGGGCGCGCGAGGGCGGGTGTACGACGATCGGCGCGCGAGTCACGACTCCCGGCGTCCTCCCGACAGGGCCGTGCAGCGAATCGGCTGCCCGGTCGGGCGAGTGCCGGACCAGTGAGACGGCGCGGGCCTCCAGCACGCGGGGCGTACATCTCCCGCCGCCCGCGGGCACTCCCCCGCGAGTGTCGATTCCGTGGCCCAAGGTCACGCAAGCAGCCTGACCCGCACCTCACCGCTCGCGGTCCACCTGCACGGCATGACCGGCCTGCGTGAGGATCGCCGGCAGCGCAGACCGCAGAGCAGCACGAACACCTTCGAACTCGGCATCCTCCGGCCTGCGGGAGCCAACTCGCTGCCTGGCAGCATCTCACCATCACCGAGCCCGTCTCCCGCCGCACCCGCAGACCAGGCTGGCCTCCTCACGAGCCGACGCCACATCAACGCCGGCACGTGCCAACGTCCCGCACGCCGGGCGGCGAGCACACCGGTGCCGTACGGAACATCGGCACACCGGTGCCGTACGGAACATCGGGGTGCGCACGAGAGTGACGGCCATCGTCATCGGGTGCACACCAAAGAGTGGAGCCCACCGAATGGCGCACGGGATGTTCTGCGTCCGAGGGCGGCGGCATCCAAGCCAGGACCGGGCCGGTTGCGGTCTCCGTCGCAGTGCCGTTCTGCATCCCATCCGCGAGTGCTCCGCGTCGGTCAGGTGCCGTACCGCCGAGCCAGACGCTCCAGGCCTGCTGTGCTGTAGAACACCGCCTCTGAATGCACGACAACGTGGCGGGTACACGCACTCGCACGGACGGGAAGCAGAAGGATGATGCCGGTGCAGCCGCAATCCGACGACGGGGACCGTGCGCGCCCTGGCGCTCACCTGATCAAGGCCGGTTACGACCTGGTCGGGAACGGATGCATCGGCGAGGCCCGCCGGCTTGCCGCCGCTTTCCTCACCCAGGTGCGGGACGAGCACGGCCTGGATGTCTCCTCACGGGCCATCGAGCTGACTCAGTTGGTGGTCAGTGAGCTGGTCACCAACGCCCGCAAGTACGCGCCGGGCCCGGTACTGATGGAGCTGCGCATCACCGATGCGATAGTGGAAGTCGTAGTGTGCGACAGCGACCCCACCCTGCCGACGGCCGGGGCCGCTGACCCCGGCCGGATCGGACGGCACGGCCTGGAGATAGTCAAGGCCGTCGCCCTTGACCTCGTCATTGAGCGCCAGCTGGTCGGTAAACGCATCACCGCCGGGATCGCCCTGGCCGACACCGGACAGCGTTGACGTGCAGCGCAGCACGCAGTCGGCCCACCCAGGCCCTGGGCTGTGCCCGGGCGTGTCTTCGGTCCGGTGCGTCTGCGTCTCATCTCCTCTGGTGACAGCGTCATCACGAACCGGTCGTACACCGATGTGTATCAGTGGGGCCGGCGCACCAGACCACGACGTCAACGCCTCCTTGCTCGCCACCCTCGCACTGGACGCGCCGCGCGGGGCCAGGCGGGCGGGGCCAGGCGGGCGGGCGGGCGCGGATTTGTTCGAACAGGCCCGCGCGGCGCATCAGACAATGCTCGACCATGGCGACAAGGGATACGTCACCGGCCAGCTCCTGCGCATGAACCTGCTTGACGGCGGCACAGAGTTCGTCAACGCTGGCCGCTGCGGTTGCGAAAGGGGAAGGTGGAGGAGCTCAACGTCGCAGTCGACATGCCGTTCGGCTTCCGCTTCCCGCACACCTATCGGGTTCAGCAGCTGGATCTGCGGGCCGGTGACCGGTTGTTCATGCTTACCGACGGCTTGCTCGAGCACCACGGCCGCACCGTGGACCTGGAAGAGATGATCGTGCGCACCGGTGACCTGCATCCGCGGGAGGCCGCCCGCACGGTGATCGCGATGGTCGTCGCCGCCCACGGCGGTCATCTCCAGGACGATGCCACCATCATGTGCCTGGACCGGCACGGCGGTAGGCACTCCCGGCGCCACGCCGACACCGGGGCGAACCTCGCCAGCGCATCCCCCGCACCGACCCCGCCAGGGTGACGGACCGCCGGGTCAGCAACTTCTTTGAGACCACTGGGTCTTGGCGTCTCATTGACGTGTCGTATCCCTCCAGGTCGAAGAGCCGCCTGGCGGCACGCTCGTGTGAGCCGGACACGATGCGCGCCGCAAGGGGGCCGGCCGGAGGTCAGGGTCTGCTCAAGCCCTCGTGGGGGCTGGTGGCGGTCAGGACGAGGACGGCCTGGTCGTCGTCGATGCCCTGGCCTGCGGTGAACGCGTTGACGGCTTGGGTCAGCGCGCCGATGACGTCCTGCGCGGTGGGCCGGCGCGGTGCACTGGTCAAGGCGTGGGCCAGGCGCTGCTCGCCGAACTGGCTGCCGTTGGCGTCGCAGGCTTCGGTGATTCCGTCGGTGTAGAGCAGCAGGCTCTCGTGCGGGTGCAGGTGCAGGCGGTAAGGGGTCAGGCGGGTGTCGGGGGTGATGCCGAGCAGGGCTCCGTCCGCGTCGACGGTGTGGGTGCTGCGGCCGGTTGAGGCTGTCGGGTGGTGGCGTGACGCAGTCTGCTACCAGGTGTACCTGCGTGGTTTCGCTGATGGAAACGGCGATGGTGTCGGGGACCTCGCCGGGCTGCGCCGGCGCCTGCCCTATCTGTCCGAGTTGGGTGTGGACGCCGTGTGGGTCAATCCCTGGTATCCCTCTCCGATGGCCGACGGAGGTTACGACGTCACCGATTACCGGGCCATCGATCCTACGTTCGGGAGCCTGGCCGAGGCCCGCGCGCTGATTGAGGAGATCCACGCTCTGGGGCTGCGCATCCTGATCGACCTGGTGCCCAATCACACCTCCTCGCAGCACCCCTGGTTCGAGGAGGCGCTGGCCGGCGGCCCCGGCTGCGTCGGGCGGGACCGCTTCATCTTCAGGCCCGGCCTCGGGCCGGATGGTGACCTGCCGCCCAACAACTGGCGGAGCGTTTTCGGCGGCTCGGCATGGACCCGCCTCGTCGAACCCGACGGCCGGCCCGGGGAGTGGTACCTGCATCTGTTCGCGCCTGAGCAGCCCGACCTCAACTGGAACAATGCCGAGGTTCGCCGGGAATTCGAGTCGGTCCTCAGGTTCTGGTTCGATCACGGCGTCGACGGGACCCGCATCGACGTCGCGCACGCCATGATCAAGGCCCCAGGTCTGCCGGACCTGGGGCCGGCAGACATCGAACTCATCGGATCGGCGGCCCATCCAGGCCATCCTCACTGGGACCGCGAGGGGGTCCACGAAGTCTTCCGTGACTGGCGCGCGGTGGCCGACTCCTATGCCGAGCCCCGCGTGTTCGTCGCCGAGGCGTGCGCACGCAATCCAGAACGCCTCTCCCGCTACGCCCGGCCCGGGGAACTGCACACCGCCTTCAACTTCGACTACCTGACCACCCCGTGGCGCGCGACGCACATGCGCACTGCGATCGACAGATCCCTCACGACGATGGGCGCCGTCGGCGCGCCGGCGACCTGGGTGCTCTCCAACCATGACGTCGTGCGACACCTCACCCGCTACGGGCGGCCGCAGTCCGACGGCCCGGTGCACGATCTCGCCGATCATCTTCTTGACGGCCGGTTCGACCTGGATCTGGGCACGCGTCGGGCACGGGCGGCCGCTCTGCTCACGCTGGCTCTTCCGGGTTGCGCCTACCTCTACCAGGGCGAGGAACTTGGCCTGTGGGAGGTGGAGAACCTGCCCGCTGAGGCGCTGCAGGACCCCATCTGGCAGCGCTCGGGGCACACCAACCGCGGCCGCGACGGCTGCCGCGTGCCGATGCCCTGGTCCGGCGACACCCCGCCCTTCGGGTTCAGCCCCGACCACGCCGGATCAGCCCCGTGGCTGCCCCAGCCACAGGAGTGGAAGCGTCTCACCATGCAAGTGCAGCAAGGTGACGAACAGTCGATGCTGGAGCTGTACCGGCGGGCGCTGCACATCCGCAGGCTTCACCCGGCCCTGGGCAACGGGTCATTCGACTGGGCCCCTGCCGCTGGACCCGACGTGCTGTCCTTCACCCGTCCCCCAGGATTCCAGTGCATCGTCAACTTCCGCCCTGACGCCCTTCAGCTTCCAGATCACGACCGTGTGCTCCTGAGCAGCGTTCCCCTGGAAGACGGACGCTTGCCCGGCGACGCGGCCGTCTGGCTCACCCGATGACACCCGCGCGCTCCCACCTTTGGGCCGGGAGCCGCGGCGGGGAGCGCCAACCACACGAGCTGAGGCCGATGTCAACCAGATCGCCCTGCGACGGCCCGTCGGCCAGTTGACCGCCGGGCAACGCCGAACGTGACACCGCGTCGTCGATCACCAGACCGGGGGACGCATGTACGGATGTGTAAGCACTTCACGGCTTGTTCCGGAGTCACTATACTGACATAGAGTAATCGACCACACCTGTAGCGTAACCAGACGGCGGATCGGCAATCGTGCCCTCCCCCGTCCCTGAGCAGCCGGTCACGGAGCCCGTTCCCAGGGAACGAGCTGCTCCGCCGGGACCGACCTCCTTGAAACCTCGATTGCGATCGCTCCTGGTCGCCTCTTCTCAGGCCGGCTACCGGATCCGGTGTTCCGCTGCTCCCAGATCAGCGCCCCACGTCGACATGCAAGCGACGGAGACCATCATGGCCACCAGCTACTGGTTCAATGTCATGGATTACGGTGCGACCGCCAATGGCGTCACCGATGACACCACCGCAATCCAATCCGCGATCAATGCGGTGCCTTCCTCCGGCGGAACTGTCGTTTTCCCGGCGGGCACCTACAAAATCTCCTCCGCGTTGGTGGCTCGCTCCAACCTGATTCTCCAAGGTGTCAGCGACGGCTCGTCGGTGATCGCGCAGAGCAGCACAACGGCCAACGGCCTCACCGGCTCGGACATCACGAGGCTGACCGTCCAGGATCTCACCGTCCAGGGGCCGGGCAGCGGCAGCGGTAAGGGGATCCTGCTGACGCGATCGGCGAACCCCGCGACCGTCTCGCTGGCGTTCTCGCGGATGACGGTGAAGTTCTTCGGCAACACCGGAATCGAACTGTCCAACCCGATCGTGTCCACGTTCACCGGGGTGACGTCGGCCAACAACGGCAACCACGGCTGGGACATTCACGGTGTCTCCGCAGGTGCGGCAGGGACGAGTTGCTCGTTCATCTCCTGCTACGCCGACATCGTCACCAACGCCGGTTTCCGTCTCGACACGATGGCCTACTGTTCCTTCGTCGGCTGCGCCGCGGACCACTGCGGGATCGGCTACGAGGTGACCGGCATCGGAAGCCAGAGCATCAGCTTCACCGGATGCGGCGCCGAATCCGCAGTCAACCGCGGCACCGGATACGACGGCTACAGCTGGAAGATCAACGCAGCGATCGGCGTGGGCCTGTTCAACCCCTTCACCTACAGCAGCCCCAACGTCAGCATCTGGGTCACCGGTGGCGCCCGAGGGGTCAGCATCCTCGGATTCGCCGAGAACACCCCCGCCGGCACGGCGGTCAACTCGGTCAAAGTCGACTCCGGTTGCTCAGCCACCCTCGGCGACTGCAGCAACGTGAAACCCCTGTCGCTGGCGGGCAGCACCAACATCATCAACGACACCGCCGGCGGCACCGTCGCCACCGGGTTCGTCTACGGCGCGGACTCCGCCTTCTACGAAGGCAGCGTCTCCTCCGGCACCGCGCCGACCTCGGCCGACCATCTGACGCGCAAGGACTACGTCGACGCCAAGGTCAACCCCGCCCCCGTCACACTCACCGACGCCCCCACCATCGCCACCAACGCGGCCCTCGGCAACCTCTTCCGCGTCACCCTCCAGGGCAACAGAACCCTGGGCACACCGACCAACCCCACCAACGGCCAACGCATCACCTGGGAACTCATCCAGGACGCCACCGGAAACCGCACCCTCACCCTCAGTTCGGCCTTCGTCCGGGGTACCACCATCCCCACCGTCACCCTCACAACGACGGCCAACAAACGGGACTTCCTCACCGCGATCTACAACGCCACCACGAACAAGTGGTACGTACTCGAGTTCGTCAAGGGTTTCTGACCGGCAGGGACCAGGCTCGACCGCAGTGATCCACTTGCCGACCGGCCCTGATCAGGGAGAATCGGCTTCAGGGCACCTCCGTCATTTCCCGGCGAACAGAGCCGGACGGCGGGCGGGATCAGGCCGTGGAGCGGCGGCTGCCGCGGCGCTCCGACGAGGACAGCCTCGTCAACGACGCCGGGAACTCGTCCGCCGCCCTCGCTATCGCTCAAGCAACCCGGTGCCATCAGGAGCAGGAACCCGATCCTCCCGGCGTCGTGGGACTCCGTCCTGGGCGATGCGCGCAAACGGAAGCCGAGGTGTCATTCGTGGGCCGGCCGACGCGGGGGGAGACGCGCAAAGAGGCTTGGGGGCCGGCGTTCGTAAGGCAGAGCAGAGATCTGACCTCCAAAGGACTGACCCTGCCCGGGCACATACCCGACCTTCGCCGCGCCGGCCCCGGACGGATCGTCGTGCTGGTACCCGCGCACAACGAAGAAGCACTCATCGCCGAAACCCTCCAGTCGCTCGCGGCCCAGACCAGACCCGCGGACGAGGTCATCGTCGTCGCCGACCGATGCACCGACCGCACCGCTCACATCAGCACGGCCCACGGCGCCAGGGTCGTCGAATCGGTCGCGAACACGCAAGCCAAGGCCGGTGCGCTCAACCAGGTCCTGGACGAATTACTGCCACGGCTGTCCGACGACGACGCCGTCATGATCATGGACTCCGACACCTCGTTGTCCCCCGAGTTCATCGCCAGGGCAGCCCGCCGCCTGCACGAGCAAGAACCCGGCCTCGCACCCATCGGGGGCGTAGGCGCCATCTTCTTCGGCTACCCCCTGCACGGTCTGGTCTGCCACCTCCAGGACAACGAGTACGTGCGCTACGCACGCGAACTCCACCGCCGCCGCGGCCGCGCCGACGTCCTGACCGGCACAGCCTCCCTCTACCAGGTCAAGGGCCTGCGCCACGTCCACCGAGCCCGCACCGAGAACACCTTGCCCAGGGGAAACGACGTCTACGACGTGGAGTCGCTGACCGAGGACAACGAACTGACCCTCGCGCTCAAACACCTGGGATACCGCTGTGTCTCCCCGTGCGCCTGCATCGTGGGCACCGAACTCATGCCCACCTGGTCCCGGCTCTACTACCAGCGGCTGCGGTGGCAACGCGGCGCCCTGGACAACCTCAAGGCCTACGGCCTCACCCGCGCCACGCTGCCCTACATGTGCCGGCAGACACTCACCTATCTGAGCGTGGCCTTCGTCCCCTTCTTCCTCACCGTCCTGGGGTACTACACCATCACCAAGGGGTTCCCCGGGGTGCCGTGGTTCTGGGCCGCGGTCACCGGCATCGCGGCCTTCGAACGCGTCTGGGCAGCCAAACGCGGCGGATGGAAGGCTTTGCTGCTCGCCGTTGCGATCGTGCCGGAAGTACTCTTCGACCAATTCCTCAACGTGGTCTACGCCAAAGCCCTCATCGACATCCTGACCCGCACCGACGCCACCTGGGAACAAACACACGGCCGTAAGAAACACCTGCGCAAGCTGCTGATCACCATGTGCGGTCTGGTCCTCCTGCTGGCCGCCGTCATGGGCCTGGCCTTCGCCTGCATCGCGCTCGGCATCGCCTGGTACCTGATCGCCGTCTTCGTACTCTTCGGCGCCGCCGCAGCCGCCGTCCGCCTCAGCCGCCTCTACCCCCTCGGACTGCTCCTTTCCCTGCCCAGCGGAGAACCGAAACACGACGAAATCCCACCCTGGCGCCAACCAGAATCATCAGCATCGGCAGCAACCGGCTCCCGCAGCCACGGTTGACCGGTCACGGAAACACAACCGCCCCACGGCTGAACCGCAAAGCCGGACAGGACGTAAGTCGTCGATCCCTCCAAGGTTGTCGTCGAAGCGCTGTCAGCCGTGCGCGACCGGCCGCCCGCCCTGCGATCGATGTTCGTCGGGGACATCACGGACAGGAGGGCAAGCTCTCCCGGATCAGCCGGACCGACGCCATACCGCTGCTGCGCAGCGCGTCGTGGCACAGGGTGAGGAACTCCAGCCTCAGTGCTTTTTCCCAACCAGAGGCCCTCCCCCGCGCACGCCGGATTTCTCCGGTGCGGGGAAGCCGGCCCCTGCAGTACACAGCACCTGTTGCGGGACAAGAACCTGGTCACGGCTGGTGCTTCGGGCGACCGGCTGAAGCCTGCCGAGTGTCCGCGCCGGAGCTGACGTGCCGCTGTGTCTCCTGGGGACCGTGCCAGTCCATGCACATCACGGTGGCATCGTCTTCGAGCCGACCGCCGGCGGCGTCCCGGACTGCGGACGTCAGCATCAACGCGGTCTCCCGCGGGTGCAGGTCCCGGGTGCGCTCCAGCAGGGCGGGCAGGTCGACCTGCTCCCCGTGACGTTCGACCATGCCGTCGGTGAACATGAGCAGACGGTCACCATGGCGCAGATCGAGGTCCTGAACGCGGTAGGGGAGGGTCGCGAACTCGGACAGCCCGAAGGGATGGTCCACCTCGCAGGTGATCACCTCCACCGCGCCCTCGCGCATGCGCAGGGGCCAGGGGTGACCGGCGTTGACGAGCTGGGCCTGCCCGGTGTGGAGATTGATGCGCAGCAGCTGCCCGGTGGCGTGACCGTGGCCGTGGCCGACCAGTGCCTGGTCGGCCCGCTGGGCCTGTTCGGCCAGGCCGGCTCCTGCGCGGCGGGCGCCGCGCAGCGCGCTCACCAGGACCGTGGCGGCCAGAGCGGCATCGATGTCATGGCCCATGGGGTCGGTCACCGAGACATGGAGGGTGTCGCGGTCCAACGTGTAGTCGAACGTGTCGCCGCTGAGGCCTTCGGAGGGCTCCAGGCTCCCGCAGAGGGTGAACTGCGCGGCCTCGCACGACAATGCCGGGGGCAGCAGCTGGTACTGGATTTCTGCTGCCAGGGTGGGAGGCCTCGAGCGTTTGCCCCAGGTGTAGAGGTCGGTGAAACGCCCGTTGGCGATCACGACGTAGGCCAGGATGTGGGCCGCTTCCCCGACCTCATCAAGGACGTCCTCGCCGGGGTCGGCCGGCAGGAGCAGCTCCAGCAGCCCGATCGCATCCCCCCGGTTGGTGACCGGCACAATCACCCGCTCCCCCTGACCGGTCGCCTCCTGATACAGCCGCTGGGTACGGATCACGTCCTCGTAGACGCTGCCGAACAAGGGGATCCGCTCCGCCTCTCGCCCACCCTCCGCAGGGGCGGTGGACAGCCGCGCTACTGCCTTCCCCGTCAGGTCCACGATGAGGAAAGAGACCTTCATGGCTTTGAAACGCCGCCGCAGGTCCTCCGCGATCACGTCGACGGCCTCCACCGGCGCCGCCGTCTCCGCTGCCGTCAGCAACCGGGGAAGTCCACTCTGCCCACCACTCACGACCACAGTCCCTTCCACCGGCACAGCTCCAGGTGGTCCTGCCACAAACGGATCCAGTGATGCCCGGTCGCGCGGACCACGCTGAACGGCGCCGTGACCAGGCCGAACCAGATGGCGCCGCACCATACGCTTCGGGGCATGGCAGACCTCCGCAGCTATCCCCGAGCCTCTTCAGCCTAAGACTCGCGCACCGCCTCAGCTTCCTGCGACCGCTACCGGCTGCCTCAGCGGCACGCTCGGACAGTTCCCGATCGCCGGCACCGAGCCCGCGCCAATCAGCCAGGGCCCGTGGGCACCCCGTGAACAGGACGACAGCGGGTAGGCGAAATCACGCGATAACCACGCCCTGTGATGAAGAAGAAGAAACGACCCACGGGAAGAGTTCTATGGTCACCCCGCCCAAAAGCCGGGCATCGGATGAACGTCGTCGGCTTGGACCAGGCCGCGAGATGCCGGGTGCGGCCACGAGCGGTGAGGCGGCGAGCCGCCCCGTGCGCGCGGGCCGGTTCTGTACCGCGCCGGATGCGCCCACGGCGACGACGCGGGCGCCGAGTCGTCAGACGGGCTGGACGGTGATTGTGCAGAGGCGCTTGGTGGCCCGGGTCAGGGCTACGTACAAGTCCCTTTCCCCACCGGGGCGGGCCGTGATGATTTCCTCGGGGTTCATGACGACGACCCCGTCGAATTCCAGGCCGCGTGCTTCGGACGCCGGCACGATGCGTGCGTGGTGAGCCATGCCCTGGGCCGTCAGCTCGCTCACCCTGGTGTCCGCGCAGATCACTCCCAGAAGCTCGCCCGGGTGCGCGGTGCTCTGGGCGCGGAGTTCCTGAACGACGGCGGTGACCAACCCGTCCGGAGGTGTGGTCACGGTGCGAGGGCTCTCACCGCTTCGCGGTGACCGTGTGGGCTTCTGGTCCGGAGCGATCCGCGTGAGCAGGTCCCGGACGCTCTCCAGGATCTCCTGCGTGGTGCGGTAGCTGACAGTCAGGTTGTGCAGTTTGAACCGCGGTCCGACGTGGGGGCTCAGTGCCTCCTTCCAGTCGCGTGCTGTCGCGACCGGGCCTGCCTGGGCGAAGTCACCCACCAGCGTCATCGCCCTCGCCGGGCAGCGGCGGACGATCATCCGCCACTGCATGGCAGTCAGTTCCTGCGCCTCGTCGACGACGACATGCCCGTACGTCCGCTCGGGGGGCCCGTCGACCAGGCTCGCCGCCTCGTCCAGCAACGGCACATCGGCATCGGTCCACGGGTCGTCCTGACCGCGCAGCAGAAGGGACCGCTCCTGCGCGGTCAGGCGGGGCAGGCACTCGGCGAGAGCGCCGGCGTTCGTCAGGAGCGCCTTCACGAGGTCACCGGGTACCAGCCGCGGCCACAACACCTCGACCGCTCGGTCGACGCCGGCGTCGTCGAGGAGATCGGCTCGGACGGCGTCCAGGTCCAGCTCGTGGACCGGACCCGAGTCGGCCGCACCTTCGGCACGGCGCTGGGCGGCTCCCGTGAACCGGTCGAGGTCCATGCCCGTCATCCTGGCGGCATCGGCGTCGATCTGCTCCAGGAGGTCGCCCATGTCTCGTTGCATCGCGTCGGTGACGGCGTCGACCAAGAGCTCCCTGAACACCTGGCGCGCGGGGTTGTGCCCCGGTGCGGCTGCCACGGCGGCGTCGCGTGCCGTGGCGACTTCCTCGCCGGACAGGTGAACCAGTTCCTGTCCGACCCGCACGGTGAAGTCACCGGCAGGGGCTTGGTGGACGCGCAGCAAACCGGCCAAGGCGTCGGCGAGGTCGGAGCTGCCCTTGAGCCGCGCCGTATCGAACGGGTCCACCGTGTCCGTGGACACTCCGGCCAGCTCCCGGCAGGTCGCCAGAACGACGTCGTTCTCTCCGAGCGAGGGAAGGACCTGGGAGATGTAGTCGAGGAACCGGGCGTTCGGGCCCACCACCAGGACACCCTCCTCCGCGGCGCGTGGGAACGCGTACAGGACATAGGCCGCCCGGTGCAGGGCGACCACCGTCTTGCCGGTGCCGGGCCCGCCCTGCACCACGGTCACCCCGCGGTGGGCGGAGCGGACGATCTCGTCCTGCTCGGCCTGCAGCGTCGCGACGGCCGCGTGCATCCTGCCCGTACGCCGTGCCGACAGAGCCTCGGTCAACGGGCCGTCCCCCACGACGTCCTCGTCGGTCGGGGCAGTCCCGTCCAGCAGTTCGTCGCTCACCGAGACGACCGTGCGCTCCTCGATGCGCAGGTGCCGGCGCCGCCGCAGGTCCATCGGGTGAACCGGTGTCGCCTCGTAGAAGGGCCGCGCCGCGTTCGCGCGCCAGTCCACGAGCAGAGGCAGGTCATCCTCCTCCGTATGCAGTCCGATCCGCCCGATGCGCAGGGCCGTGCCATCCGTCCAGTCGATGCGCCCGAAGACCAGCCCCTTTTCGGCGCCCTCCAGTCGGCCGATTTCCTTGGCCAGACGCTCGGCGGCGATTTCTCTCTCGTATGCCTCACCGGCGCTTTCCGCCGGGGCCTTCAGCACGCTCGCTCGGTGTACTCGCGCCTCGGAAAGCCGCTCGGTGAGCAACTCATATAAGGAGGACACATAATCCCGCTCCGATTCAACCGCACGCACAGCGGGATCATTCATTTTTGACAACAGGGGGCTCCTTCGATTCGAGCCACACCATACGGTCAAAGTTCTCTAAAGATAAGTCTTGACTTACTTGGTAAATCATGACCCTAAGACTGAATCCATGACGGCTGACCGTATGGCGTGTCATGCATTCCGCCGTTCCGTATATAGCTAATTGCGCTCCCCATGCCCGCCTGCCTTATGGGCGAGCCCGCCCTTGGATGCCGGCGATGTTTTGCCGCGCTCGGGAAAAGGGGGAAGATCCGGCGAGGCGACCGGCGCCATCGAGCTCACTGCCAGGGGGCATCTGATCGCTTCGTCCGGCGACCCGACCGATGAGACGAGCACAGAATGGGTTAAGGGTGAACTCTCACCCCGTTCGTCGCCGCGACGCCCGGACGGCAGGCGCGGCGGGCGTCCAATGAACCCGGGATTTCCGGGGCCCGGGCAGCGGCGCTCACGTTCTCGGTATGTCGGGTAGCCGTCCGCGCAGAGCGCTGTTATCGGCTTCGAGATCGGCGGTCTCAAGGCGAGCACCTGGATCCGGTTCGCGTAGGCGGCTCCGGTCGCCGGAGGTCGCGTCGTAGCCGTTCGGGCCCGACCGTCCGACCCCTGGTCACCGTCCGCGCCAGCATCGCGGTCCTGCTGTTGCGCCGCTTCAACCGGGACGTCGGGTGCCTGCATGGGATCGCCACGGTCTGGCCCTGAGCCGTCGTTGCAAGGCATCGCCCGCAACGCCCACACGCCACCTCTCTGGCGTGCATGGCGCGGTCCGTGGTCAGCCTGCCCGCTGGGTGGCCTTGTCCCGCTCGCCGGTCTCCGGAGGCAAGAGCGGAGACGGGGCGAGGCTGCGGCGCTCCTGGACGTGGGCGTATCCCATCAGGCCGGTCAGGAGCGTCAGGAGCACGGCCGACGACCCCGCCGTACCGAGGTCGAGACCGCCCTTCGTGACCGGCTTGGTCAGGAAGTCACCGGCTGTCGCGCCGAGTGGACGGGTCAGCACGAAGGCGATCCAGAAGAGCAGCACGTTCGGCACCGCGGGCACCTTCATCAGGGCCACCAGCACCAGCAGAACACCGGTCACCAGCGCCGCTCCGCCGGCGTAGCCGAGGCCCGAGCTGTCGGAGAGGAAGTCGCCCATCGAGGTGCCGAGCGTGTTGGAGACCAGGATCGCCGACCAGAAGAGCGCCTCCCCGCGGAAGCTGACGATGTCACGGATGACGAACGTCATTCCCGTCAGCTTCCAGACGGCGAAGATGACGACCAGGATCGACATCAGGATCGCCGCGCCCGTCGGGTAGCCAAGGCCGAGGCCCTGCGGTCCCCAGCCCAGCGAAGTGGCGCCGTCCGAGAGGAACTTGGCGCTGGCGTCACGGTTCATGAAGTCGGACATCGTGGTGCCGGCCATGCTGGTCGACAGGATCACCGTCCAGTAGAAGAACGGGTTGTAGCGGCGGGAGCGCAGCTGAACGGCCAGGGTCACCACGAAGAGCAGGAAAAGGGCGATCGTGGTGAGGAAGTAGCCGATCTTCAGGGTCTGCGCGAAGAGGTCACCGGCTGTCTCGCCGAGGGTCGTGGCGGCCACCTTCATGATCCAGAAGGCCAGGGTGACCTCGGGCAGCTTCTTCATCACCGACTTGGTCGTGGTCACGGCCGACCGATGCGCGCTCGCAACGTCGAGGTCGGTGAGGACTTCCGGATTATCCAAGGTCGGACACTCCTGGTTCTGTCAGGGAAGACAGCCGCCCGACGACGGCTGCCGCAGTGTCCGACCCTCGCAGCGATCACCTGAACGCATCCTGAACGCTCTGTCGCCGTTCAGTGACTGTGCGCGTCCGACTCCCTCACGTCCTTGCGCGTCACCGCCAGATAGACGACCAGCCCGAGGATGACCGCCAGGAACAGCGCACTGGTGACGACGGTGCCCAGGCCGATTCCGCCGTCGCCGGTCGGCTGGGAGAGGTAGTCGCCGATCGAGGCGCCGAGCGGGCGGGTGAGGATGTAGGCGATCCAGAAGCTCCACACCGCGTCCAGTCCCAGCGCGAAGTGCGCGACCGCCACGGCGGCGATGGCCAGGGCGAACAGGGCCGCCGCGAGCCAGTAGCCGAGGTCCATGCGCTCGGAGACCAGGTCGCCGGCCGCCGTGCCGAGGGCGAAGGTGAACAGCACCGCCAGCCAGTAGAACGACTCACGGCCGGTGGTGTCGATGCTGTGGATGGACAGGGTCCGCTCACGCCGGTACCAGACGACGAAGACGACCGCGAGGACGAGCGCGAAGACCGCGGTGCTCGTCTCGAGCGGCACGCCCATGTTGTCGGTGAGGTTGTCGCTGATCAGGGTGCCGACGACGCTGATGAGGGCGACCGCGAGCCAGTACACGCCCGCGCGGTAGGCGGTGGTACGGAACTGGACGACGAGGACGACGGCGAGCAGTGCGCTCATCAGGACCGACACGCCGGTCAGGCCCAGACCGGCCTTCTCGTTGAGCAGGTCGGCCGCGGTCTCACCGACCGTCGTGCACAGCACCTTGATGATCCAGAAATAGGCGGTGACCTCGGGAACCTTGTTCCAGCGCAGACGGTGGCCGGGCCGTTCGGCCGGCGGTGTTTCGGAGAGTTCGTACGTCATGAGGCCCGACCGTGCCAGCGGTTGCCTGAACGCATCCTGACTGCCGCGCGGCGATGCCGGCCCGCGGGAGCCGCCCTGATCACGATGGGCCCATGCACACCCGCGCCGCGTCCTGGCTGTGGCACCGGCTCGGCCGCGCCGTCGTCCTCGCCTACGCCCTCGCCCTGCTCCGGCCCGGACGACCTGCTCCGGCTGCTGGAGCCGGTCCTCGGCTGAGCATGATCACACGACGGACAGGCTGAGCCCCGGGCGGTGGGCTACCGGGACCGCACCGGTCAGGGAGCCTCCTCGCCCTGGGCGATCTCTACTTCGTGGTGGAAGTCGACGACGCCGACTGTTCCGGCGGCGACGGACAGGACCGTGCAGGCCACGAGGAGGAACGCGGTACGGCGGGTGGTGCGCGCGCGCTTCTCGGAGGATGCGAGGAGGGCCGCGACGCGTTGCGGGACAGGGCCGGTCGTCGCCGCGGGCGCGATGTCCGGACGGGTGGACGGCGAGGTGCGGCCGGCGAGGGCGGCGCGGGCGATGGCCGTGGCGATCAGGCGCCGGTCGCCGGTGACCTCGGCGGCGGCCTCGTCGGCGGCCCGCTCGGCGGCGAGCCGGATGGTGTCGCGGGTGGTGCGCAGGGCGGGGTGGCAGTGGGCGGCGAGTTCGGCCGCGGCCAGGAAGTAGTGGTGGCCGGCCCGATTGTGGGCGCGTTCATGGGCGAAGAGGGCCTCGCGCTCGGCAGGTCCCAGGCTGCGCAGCATGGCGGTGGTGACGACGATGCGGTGCGGCCTCCCGGGCAGGGCGTACGCGTCCGGGTGCGGCGAGTCGACGACGCACAGATCACCGGCGGCGGGACGGCGGTCGGCCTGCATGCGGGCGGTACGGAAGGCGCGGGCCTGCCGGAAGACCGAGCGTACGAGCGTCCAGGCACTGAGGGTGAGCACACCGGTGGCCGCCATGGCCAGGGGGACGACGAGACGGTCCGAGGGGGTCCGCAAGGGGTGCACGAGTTCGCCGAGGGCGGCGAAGGCGGGGATTTCGAGCAGTCCGGTCAGGACCAGGGCGCCGAGGGCTGCGACGCAGGCTCCGGCCAGCGCCAGGGCGGAGGCGGTGAGGACCCACAGCGCGGCGGCGGGGGCCAGTCGGTCGAGGGTCCGGCGGGCCAGCGCAGGAGCGAGGAAGGGCAGGATCAGCGGTACGAGCAGCAGGGCGGTCATCGCTCGTCGCCCTCCAGGAGCCGGCGCAGGTGCTGCTCGTCGCCGGGGCTGAGCTGGGCTACGAAGCGGGCCAGGACCGTCTCGCGGTCGGTGTCCCGGTCGAGTTCGGTGTGCATGCGCCGGGCGGTCAGCCCGGGAGCGTCCTGCACGGGGAGGTAGGCGTAGCCGCGGCCCTGCCGCTCACGGCTGACGACGCCCTTCTCGTGCAGACGGGTCAGTATCGTCGTCACCGTCGTGCGAGCCAGGCCGGAGCCGAGTTCGGTCTGCACCCGTCCGGCCGTGAGCGGGGCTCCGGCGGCCCACAGCGCGGCCATGACGGCGGCTTCGAGCTCGCCGGCCGGCCGCCTCTCGTCCCTCGCGTCTGTCATGGGAACGTTCCTCATTCCGCCATCGTCTACAGTTCAGTAGACCGTCTACAGGATTGTAGTCAGTCGTCGGTTGCCGCCGCGCCGGTGTTGTCGGCGCACCCGACGGTCCGGACGAAGGATGAAGGAGCTCCCTGCGATGACCACAGCCATGCACCTATCGTCGCAGCTCGCCGTCAATGTGCTGGATGCACGGTCCCTGCTGTCCGCGTTCGGCGTGCTGGGTGTGGGTGTGGTGCTGTTCGCCGAGACCGGGCTGCTGATCGGTTTCTTCCTCCCGGGCGACTCCCTGCTGTTCACGGCCGGTCTGCTGTGCACCGGCACCGCCGACCGCGGCCTGCGGCTGTCGCTCGTTCCGCTCCTGGTCGCCGCGGCGGTGGGAGCGCTGGCGGGCGCCCAGTGCGGATATCTCCTGGGCCGAAGAGCGGGCGGCGCCCTGCTCGCGCGCAGCCGCTCGGCCCGCCTGCGCGAGGGGGCGGAACGCGCGGAGGAACTGCTGGAGCGCTACGGGTATGCGAAGGCGATCGTCCTGGCCCGCTTCGTCCCGGTGGTGCGCACGGTCCTGAACCCGATGGCGGGCGCCCTGCGGGTGCCGGTGCGGACGTTCACCGTCTGGCAGGCGACCGGCGGGCTGGTGTGGAGTCTGGGTCTGACGCTGGCGGGATACGCGCTGGGCTCCTCCGTGCCGAACGTGGACCGGTACCTGCTGCCGATGGTCGCGGTGATCGTGGCCCTGTCGCTGATTCCGGTCGCCTCCGAGGTGGCCCGCTCGCGGCGGGCCGCGAAGGCGAAGGAGGCACGGGGATGATCCTCGCCCTCGACGGCTCGTCGATCGACGGCTCGGCCTACGCGGGCGTGGTGAACCTCGCACGGCACGCTCCGGTGTGGCTGGACGACGCGGTGTCGGCGTGGTCGACCTACGGGCTCGCCCTGTTCGCAGTGCTTATGACCATCGGCTGGTGGCACGCCCGGCGACGGGGCGCCACCGCGTCGGTGACGGCGCTCGCCGTGCCGTTCGTCGTGGTCGTGGCCTACGGGGTCGACGCGGCGCTGAAGCTGCTGGTGCGCGAGGACCGGCCCTGCCGGAGCCTGCGGGTGGCCACGCTGGAGGCGTGTCCCGCGCCCGGTGACTGGTCCTTCCCCAGCAACCACGCGGCCGTCGCCGCCGCGGCGGCCGTCGCCCTGCTGTTCGTCTCCCGCCGGCTCGGCGCGGTGGCCGCGGTGGCCGCCGGCGCGATGGCGGTCTCGCGGGTCTGGGTCGGCGCCCACTACCCCCACGACGTGCTGGCAGGGTGTGTGGTGGGCGCACTCACCGTGCTGCTCGTCATGGCGGCACTGCGCAGGCGCGCGGATGCCCTGGCTCTGCGGCTCACGGGCAGCCGTCTGCGTCCGCTGCTGGCGGTCGAGTCATGAGGCGTGGCGACACCGCCGAACTGGCCGGCAGCTGCGGACTCGGCGCGTGGACGGCGTTCGGCGTACTGACCATGGTAGTGGCGGGCCACGACGGCATACCGCTGTTCGCGGACAGCGACCTCCTCTCGTGGTCCGTCGCTCACCGACCCGACGTGGCGGTGGCGTTCGCCCGCGGACTGACCGCCACCGGAACCGGCGTCATCCCGTTCACGCTGGCCGCGCTGGCCGGAATCATCGCGGGACGCACCCTCCGGCAGCGGGCACTCGCTGTCGCGCTCTGTCTGGGCTGCCTCGCGGCCGGCCAGGCGCTGCGATACGCGGTGATGACGCTCGTCGCCCGGCCGCGGCCACCCCGGGCCGACTGGGAGACCCATGCATCAGGTTGGGCATTCCCCTCCGGTCACACCACCACGGCAGCCCTGACCGCAGGGCTGCTGATCATCGCCGTCTGCTTGCTGCAGCCACGCGGCAGGGCCCCTCTTGTCCTGATCATCGGCGGCTGGGGCGCTTCGGTCGGGCTGACCCGCGTCTACCTCGGAGTGCACTGGTTCACCGACGTCGTCGGCGGCTGGCTGTTCGCCCTCGGCTGGCTCGGAGTGTGCCTGTGCGCCGTGGCCTGGTGGCTGCCCGAGCGATGGACCCCCGGTGCGACGGACCCGAACACGGCGCGCGGGACGACAGAAGCGACGGGCACTGCCGAAAGCCAAACGCGCCCGGCACGAGAACAGGGGAAGCACCATGCGCCAGACGATCCTGGTCGTCGAGGACGATCACGCCCTGCGTGACGTGCTGATCCGCGGACTGCGCGAGGAGGACTTCGACACGGTACCCGCCCCGGACGGCGCCACCGCCCTGCGGCTGGCCACCGCGGACATCTCCGCCGCCGTGCTCGACATCGGCCTGCCCGACGCCGACGGACGGGACGTGTGCCAGGCACTGCGCGCGAACGGATTCCTCTCCCCCGTCATCTTCCTCACCGCCCACCACCGGCTGACCGACCGACTGTCCGGGTTCTCGGCCGGAGGCGACGACTACCTGCCCAAGCCGTTCCACCTCGCCGAACTCGTCGCCCGCCTGCGGGCAGCCCTCAAGCGGGCCGCGCCACCGCCCGCCTCCACAGCAGGAGACCTGGTCCTGGACGCCGTCCAACACGTAGTCACCGTCCGAGGCAGCCGGGTCGATCTCACACCGACCGAGTTCCGCCTTCTGGCCACGCTCATGGCGGCTTCCGGCGGAATCGTGCGCCGCCGCGAACTGGTCCGGGCCGGCTGGCCCGAGGGCGCCCAGGTCCACGACAACACCCTCGACCAGTACCTGACCCGACTGCGCCGCAAGCTCCGCGCAGCGGGCAGCGACCGGACGATCGGCACAGCCCGTGGGATCGGCCACCGCCTGTCATGAGCGGTATCCGCCACCGGTCACGACCGGCCGTCACAGCATTTCTCAAGCGTCTGGCGCCCCGCACGCTGCGCGGCCGGCTCTCACTCGTGGCCCTCACCACGGCCACGCTCCTGATGCTGGTCCTCACCATCGCCTTCAACGCCGTGGCCGACCACCGCCTCCAGCACCAGGCGGACGACGAACTGCGCACCCGCGCCGCCGCCGTCGCGACGACCATCGACACCAGCGGCACGACGGTACGCATCCTGGAGACCTCCCACGACGAACTCCTCGACACCAATGTGTGGATCTACGCCGACGGACGACTGCTGGAAGCGCCACCGAACGCCGGTCCCCTGACCCGCGTCGCCGACGCACTCGCCGGACGCGACGGGCGGCCGTGCGTCACCGCCGACGTCGACGGCCCCCTCAGGCTGTGCTCGCAGCCGGTGTCCGGAGACAAGAGCCAGGCCACGGTGGTCACCGCTCTCGACCTCTCCCCCTACCGAAGTTCGGCCGAGACCCTGCTCCTGGGCTCGCTCACCCTTGACGCCGTGATGCTCGCCTGCACCTACGCCCTGACCCGGCTGGCGGTAGGCCGCGCGCTGCGCCCCGTCCGCACGATGACCGACCAGGCCACCCAGTGGAGCGCCGTCGCCTCCGGAGAACGCTTCGGCAGCATGCGCCACCCGGCCGAACTCGCCCGCCTCGGCACGTCACTGGACGCGATACTGGACCGCATCCGCACCCTTCTGCGCCACGAGCAACAGCTCACCGGGGAACTCTCGCACGAACTAAGGACACCCCTGAGCCGGATCATCGCCGAACTCGACTGGTGGCATACCCGCCCCCGCACAGACGACCAGACCCGCACCACCCACAAGGTAATCGCGGAAGCCGCCCAGTCCATGCGCACCATCTGCGACACCCTCCTGGACGACGCCCGGGGCGGCACACTCACCGCTCCGGGCACCGCCGAGGTCCTGCCCACGTTGCAACGCCTCGCCGAACTCCTTGACGTACCAAGCCACCTGACGTTGACCACCCACGGCCCGCATCTGGAGGCCGGAGTCCCACCCGACCTCCTCGAACGCATCATCAGCCCACTCCTCGCCAACGCCTGCCGCTACGCCCACTCCAGCATCACCGTTCGCGCCTACCGCACACTCGACGCCGTACGCATCGACGTCACCGACGACGGGCCCGGCGTACCGCCCCCGTTCGCCACACGGCTCTTCGAACCCGGCCGACGGGCCGATCCCGGCGACGGACACCCCGGAGCGGGCCTCGGGCTGCCGCTGGCACGACGTCTCGCCCGCTCCGCCGACGGCGAGGTGACGTACGACCCCAGACACAAACCAGGGGCACGATTCGTGGTCAACCTCCCTGCCGGGTGACAGCCGCCCCGCTCGGCCGCACCGAGGCAGAACTCGCTCTCCGCACCCCGCCATCCGGAATCCGAACCCAATCCAGTCGGAGACGGAATCACCGAGCGGGCGGGTGATGACCTACGTGCCCCAGAACGCCACCACCGCGTCCGGCTGCCCCAGCGGTGAGCGATGGCCGGAACCGCGATCGCGGTGGCATGGACGAGTGCGGAACCCAGGTGCGGGAAGCCGCTGGCGCCTGCGGCCAGGGCGTCGTAGACGCACCGGTCGAGGTCGAAGGTGGTCAGGATGATCACCTTCGACCCGCCACTTCTGCGGGAACTATGCCCCGGTCGTTGAAGAACTCACGGCGCGCGCCCTGCCGGTCACTGGCACGCGCCGCCCAATGCCGATCGGCTCGCATCTGCGCTGCCGAAGGGCACATCGAGCGTGCCGTCGTCCGGCAGCGGGGATCATCAGACCGTCGGCGCGGCGGCCTTGGCCTGGACGTGGGCGACATAGCGGACGGTGAAGAGCATCGGGACGGCGAAGCCGGCGATCTGGACGAGCGTCGCGGCGGTGGAGTGCGCGTGTCCTCCGTGTTCCAGCACGGCGAGCACGACGGCGGTCAGGACGAACGCTGCGGTCCAGACAGCGGTGATGACGACGTTGACGTGGATGAACGCCTTGAGCCCCCACATCTCGCGCGGAGTGGTCCGCTTGGCGATGCCCAGTGTGAACGGCCTGCCAATGGCCAGGGAGACTCCGGCGATGACGGCGAGGGTGCCCGCCGAGAGGGCCGCGGAGTACGTGTGCACGTCCGAGTCGTGGTGGGTGAAGGCGATGACGGCCAAAACGGCGAAGAAGACCGCGGAGCCGGCTTCGATGATGAGAGCGTCGAAGCCTGCGCCGGAACGCACCTGCTCCGCGATGACCGCCACGGCGATCACCAGCGCGGCCAGTGCCGCCCACTGCCAGTCTCCCGAAGGAACCACGGCGAAGACGATCCACGGCAGAAAGGTGCGCAGGTAGGACATGGTCTCCCCGATTCGTTATCCCTGTTTTGACATATCGAAGATAGAAGGTCCAATGATGACATGTCAATAGTGGAATGTGGCGGGTACAGTGGAGGGCATGAGCCTCAGACACGCACTTCTCGGCCTGCTCTCGGAGCGCTCCGCCAGCGGATACGACCTGCTGAAGCTCTTCGACACCTCGCTGGCCAACGTCTGGCCGGCGACGCAGAGCCAGATCTACACGGAACTGACGAAGCTGTCCGGTGCCGGACTGATCACCGTGGCGGCGGAAGGGCCCCGTGGACGCAAGGAGTACGCCCTCACGGACGAGGGACTGGCCGAACTGCGGCACTGGATGACGCAGACCAGACCACAGCGGGTCCTGCGCAGCGACATCTTGCTGCGGGTCTTCTTCCTCGGCGTGCTCACACCGGAGGAGGCGCGCTCCTACCTGGACGAACTCGCCGATATGTCCGAGCACGAGCGCGACGACCTGCAGCAGCTCATGAAGTCCATCGACTGGGGGGACGACAACCTCGCGGTGTACGGCCGCATTGCCCTGGAGTACGGGCTGCGCTTCAACGCGATGCGCCGCGAGTGGGCGAAATGGGCCGCGGATCAGATCAAGTGACGGCTGCCGGACCCGGTTCGACCCTCCCCGTATGCGATCCACCCCTCTCCCCACCGGCCACGGCGGGCTCCCGGCCGCGGGCGGCCGCGCACGAGCGTGGTGTTCGACAACCGGTGGCCGTTCTTCGCCTTATCCCCGCCGGGTGGTTGCGGTCCAGGAGGCGAGGAGGCGCAGGGCGTCGTGGGAGGGGTGCCGGGTTCGGCGGTCCTGACGACGATCTGCTGCTCGGGGCCTCCGGCGCAGGACAGGGCATCTCGGCGAGGGTGATGTCGCCTGCGATCTGCGGGCGCAGCACCCTATTTCCCCTGGTGCGGCTGGCGACGTGGTGATCGCCCCACCAGCGGCGGAAGTCCTCATTCGCCAGGGAAAGCTCACCGACGAGACGTGCCATGCGCTGGTCCTGCGGATTGCGTCCGGATTCCTGCGGAGCATTGCCACGCAGGCGCGCGCGACGTCTTCCCGGTGCGCATGAAGGTTGGACAGGCTGGTCGGTCTCCGCCGGGTGGGCAGCCGGGAAAGAGCGCCCCCTGATCCCCGGCCGCCGCCGCGCCGCCACGCAGCGGGGATGTCAGACACCCGACCTCGCCCGTACGCCCGTGGTGGTCTGGTCAGACTTCTGAACGCCAGCAAGGCTCACGCAACAGTTGTCGCACGCTTTACGCCCTGGTCGCGAAGGCATTACCCGCTCTGTGCAGGGCAGCGCTGTTGGTGAAGGTCTTGGTGTGCCAGTATCACCGACATGGCCGAGGGAGAGTTGGCAGACACCGCACCAGCTGCGCAGCCAGGCCAGCTGTCGGTCGTCTCCACCACCACCGACGGCATCCGTGTGCTGACCTTGGCGGGAGAGATCGACCGCGACACCGGCCAGACGCTCCGCCAGGCCCTGGACGCCTCCGGAGCTCCCCGCCCCCGCATTGTGGTCGATCTGAGCCGGGTCACGTTCATGGACTCCACCGGCATCAACCTCTTCATCGCCGCCCACCGCAGCCTCACCGAGGCCGGCGGCTGGATACGCCTGGCCGCACCCGCCGAAGCCGTGATGCGCACCCTGCAGATCGTCGGCGTCGACGCCGTCATCGACTGCCGCGACACCCTCCGCCAAGCCCTCGGCAACTGACCCGTCCCCCGTACCGGCCATGCGCTGCCCGGCTCAGAGCTGATGATGATCTCGCTGGGACTGTGGTCGGTCTCATGGTCGGGGCTGGGTCATGGGGCGAGTGACCACCGGGACGGTGGTGTGTGTACGTCGCGGTAGTGCCGGACGAATGCTGTGGGATCGGCGGGCGCCTCGTGCAGGGCCGTGAAGCGGGCGGTCATCGGGCGGCCTTGCGGTGACGGTGAGGACGGCCGCGCCGACCTGTTGCGCCGACAGGCACTCCGCCTCCACGTGAGGGCCGCGAGCGGAGAAGAGCCGGTCGCCCGTGCCGAGGACGGTGGGGAAGGTCAGCAGCCGGTACTCGTCGATCAGGTTCTCGGCCATGAGCCGGTGCACGAGGCTGCGGCTGCGGCTGCCGGCGAGAGTGAAGGACCGTCCTGGCGTCGCCCTCGCCCTCGCCACGGGCTGACGTGAGAGAGGACGGGATCGGTGTGAAACTGGGCAAGGAAGGGGTGATCCTGTGTCGGACCCACACGCGTCCTCCGGTCCCGACACCGCCGTCGACGAGAATCGGCTGGAAGAGCTGATCATCGAGGCACAGACTGCTCTGCCGGTCGAACTGCCCGCCTTGGCGAACCGGTGCGCCTCGTCCCTCGGCCTGGACACCGCGTTGATCTACCTCGTCGACCTGCAACAACAGCTGCTCATCCCACTCGACGAGGCTTTGGAGCCGCTGCCGGTGGATGGCTCGTCGGCCGGCTGGGCGTACCGCACGGTCTCCCTGCGGGTGGCCGAGTCCGACGGCGGCTCGATCCTCTGGATGCCTTTGGTCGACGGTGCGGAGCGGCTGGGTGTGCTGGCGGTTCGGACCGCTTCGCTCGACGGGGTGCGGATGCGCCGCAGCCGGATGCTGGCTCATCTGTTCGCCATGCTGATCACCTCCAAGCGCGCCTACAGCGACTGGCTCGCCGCCCGCACCCGCACTGCGACCATGCGGTTGCCCGCCGAGATGCTGCGGGCCTTCCTGCCACCCCGCACCATCGGCAGTAGTAGGTGCGTATCGACCGCGGTCCTGGAACCGGCGTACGACATCGCCGGCGACGCCTTCGACCACTCGGTGGCCAAGAACATCCTGCACACCATGATCCTCGACGCCATGGGTCACGATCTGACCGCAGGCCTGACCACGTCGGTCGCCATGGCGGCGGCGCGCAACGCCCGCCGGGGCGGTGCCGACCTGGCCGACGTCGTCAGCTCCGTCGACCAGGCGCTCGCCCAGTGGCTGCCCGACCACTTCTGCACCGGCGTGCTGTGCCGGCTCGACGCCGAGACCGGCATACTGCGCTGGGTCAATTGCGGTCATCCCCCACCGCTGCTGATCCGCGCCGAGGGGGTGCTCGCCCGAGCGCTGGACAGCCCCCCACAACCGCCGATCGGCCTGGCCGGCCAACTCGCCCCGGCAGCCCGGCAAGTCCACGAGACGGCCCTGGAACCGGGCGATTGCGTCCTGCTCTACACCGACGGTGTCGTGGAGGCTCGCGACGCGTACGGTGCCGAGTTCGGCCTCGACCGGTTCACCGACTTCATCATCCGCTCCTCCGCCGCCGGACAGCGCCCGGCCGAGGCGCTGCGGCTGCTCATCCACGCCATCCTCGACTACCAGCGCAACCAACTGCGGGACGATGCCACCATCCTGCTCTTCGAATGGCGCCCGTAGCACCGGTGACGCGGTTTGGTGCGCTCCTCGAGCTGGGGTCAGAGCTCGACCGCCTTCCCGTCGATGCCACCGCTACCAGGTGGTGGTACTGCTGTCCGCCCGCGGCTTCGGCGGCCAGGGCGAGAAGCTCCTCCACCGTGAACGCCTCCTCCTCCAGGCCCGACCGGGTGGCGACCCCGTACCCGGTCACGCGCGCGGCCGCCGCCTCCTCCTCCATCACCACGAACGCGTCCCGCATCACACGGTGCAGGGCAGGGCGGTCGCCGGCGTAAGCCCGCGCGGGGTTGTGCAGCAGGACCAGGTCCAACCGCTCGCGCCGAGCCGAAGCGTCGACACGGCGGCCCGGATCCGTTCGCCGTCAGGGCGGCGGCGCCGCTCGGTCGCGCACGGGGCCCAGACGGCGTAGTCCCACATGCAGGCCCAGGCCAGCGCTGATGGAGTGGCACACGTCAGTTCGTCCCCCAGACCCCTGGAGAACAGTCATGATGTCTTTCCGTCGGGCCGTCACGGCCACCGCTCTGGCAGTCGCCGCCGTGACGGCGAGCGCCGGTGTTGCTTCGGCCTACGACCAGCACGCCGAGCACTACCAACACGAGGTGCTGGACGCGCAGTGTAACGACGTCACCAGCCAGTTCGGCGCCGTCAACGTCAATCAGGGCCCGGTGTGCATCGACTTCGGCTCCGGCAACGGTGAGTACCAGGAGTCAGGCCAGGACGAGACGAGTGCCGCGTGCAACTCGGCCGTCACACAGATTGGCTGGGTCAACGTCAACCAGGGCCCGGTGTGCATCCGCTTCTGAGGCGCTGACCGCCTTCCCCGAGGCGTGACGGCTGCGGCGAGAGCCTGTGGGCGGTTCTCCCGGCTCTCCTGCTGGACCTGATCGTCTTCGGCGTGGGCTTCGTGCTGAAGGCACTGTGGTGGATCGCCGTCATCGTGCTCGTCGTCCGGCTGCTCGCCTTCGTCATGCGCAGCACGGACACGGGCCACCGCAAAGGCCGCTGGTATCGCTGGCAACCCGCCACACGCAGTCAATCTGTGGGCTCCGGGAACACCTGGAGCCCACAGGCACGTCCCACTCCAGGACACCTGTCCGGGGGAACGGTGTGACTGATCGTTTCAGATTGAGGTGCCAGCAGACCGGCGCCCCGCAGTTCCGCCAGTAGCACCTCATGCAGCTGCTGCCAGACGCCGGCCTCAGTCCAGTCCCGCAGACGCCGCCAGGCCGTCACACCGTTACCGCCGACCTGTTCCGCCGGAACGCTCATCTGCGGCCGTGCGGTCGCCTATCGATGTGACCTCTATGCACAACCGTCGTTTGGCACTGCGCCGCGTACACAACTCACCCCGTGGACGCCTTACGCAGGCGAGGGGCCCGGCCCGGGCCCCTCCTGCCGCCGCCCGGCCAATGACCGGCGCCGCGCTTTCCCACACCTCCGCGTCGCCGGATGCGCCGCTCGCGGGGGCCCAGGGCTGCCAATTCGGCACGGGCTTACCGTACATGCCGCCCATCCCGACAGGGCGCTGCCCCGCATCGCTGACCGAGCGGCTCCCCGGCTGGCGGAGCGCGAGGGCGCGGCAGCCACAGGCCGATCCCCACCGTCGTGCCCGACTTCGTTGAGCGCACGCGGCTCACCAGCTCTCGATCGGCCAGGACCTCGCGTTCCACAAGCCGGCCGACGTCACTGCGGGCACCGGGGTGCGGCTGCGCCTGTCGAGCGTCACCGGCGTCGACCCCAGCGCAGGACCGTGGCCGTAACCGGCGAGGACGGCGACGGGCAACCCCGCGTACGGCACGCTTCCCTACGCGCTCGACAGCTCCGTGGCCCACCACGGCGTTCAGCGGCCGCAGCAGGGCGGACAGCAGAACGAGAACTCAGTCGTCGTTTCTGGTGTTCTCGTTCGGCAGAAACTTCTGGCGTGCCCAGAGGCTCAGCAGTGCCAATCCGCCGACGAGCAGCGGCACCGGGTCACGGGCCAGAGGAGCCAACACATATCCCAGCGCCGTGACCGTGCAGACCGTCAGGGGAATGAAGGCCGCTGCACCCTCCATCCCCCATCGCAACGTCGGCTGAGCGATGCCCAGGACGCTCGCCCCGCCGGGCAACCAAGGGCCGACAGCAACCACCAGCAGGCCGGCGGTAATGCAGGCGTCGACCAGCTGACAGGACATCGCCTCGGGGCTGTGCGGGCCGATCGTCCACAGTCGCAGGGTGTCGCCGACCAGCATGAGGGACAGGCCGACGGTCCCAACCCACAAGGTGACTCTCTGGTCGCTCCGTACAAGACGGCGCAGGGCAAACAGAAAACTGAGGAACACGACCTCCGCGGTCCAGAGGACACCGACCATCCCCGTCCCCAGCCGCCAGCCGTCACTGGCCCCCCGCAGCAGTACCCATCCCGTCATAAACACGGCCCCGAAAGTGATCACCCCGTCAAGCACGCGCCGCAGCAACACGTGTCGGCCTCTGGCGGCATCGGCCGCGACCACCAGACCGGCCATCCCCAGGCCAACCGCCATCGTCACTCCGATGACTACCACCGAACCGAACAGCGATCGCTCGTCCCGCCCCGAACCCAGAGGGTGGGCCGACAGCACGTTGACCGCCCCCCGGTACACACCACCGCCTACCGCCGAACCCCCCAACAGCAGCAAACGCGTCCGCACCCGCCCACTCGCCCGCCACGCGCGGAGCACCAGGGAGGCCGCCAACCCCCCGCAACCGGCGGACGGCCCGAAAGCCACCATCCGCGCCGTCGCGCTCCCGGCCACCCACGGCCCACTGAAAGAAAGCGCTGTTCCCACGAGACATGCCACACCCACCGCGGCCCAGGCCCACAGCCCGATCCGATGGCAGCGGCCCGCCCGGGCCTTGAGCACGTCCGGCGACTTCCCCAACCCCGACATCAGGTGCGCCTTCCATCGGTCCCCCGCCCGAAGGCCTTTCCTGCAGCCCTCGGATCCATTCAGAGACCGTAGAAGACTCGCCACCTGCCCCGAACTGAACAATCGACGGATTCACCCGTACTGCGTAAGGGAGGAGAGGTCACCGGCTCTCGGCTCTGCGCAGCCGGGGACCGCGGCCAGATCGAGGCTGGAAGAGAGTGACGTCCACCCCTCGTACGAGGTGGCGCCTGTTTCTTCCTTTCCGGGCTGCGGGCGCTGCGCTTCCTCTGTCCGGCCACCGGCAGGGGCGAGCAGCGGTGACCGGGGCGCAGCGGGTCGACAACGCGATCCTGTGGTGCGTCCAGCTCGAACGGCGCGTCGATCCCTGCGTCCGCCCGCTGTTCGACCGGCTGCTGCGCCGACCGGTACAGGCAATGGTGCGGTGGCTCATCGGTGAGGGCCAGGCCATGCGGTACTCCGTGGTCCCGCGCGACGGAACCCGCACGCGGGCGCCGTGGAACCCGCCGGACGACTACGTGCGGGGGCCCTGGCCACGAGGTTGCGGGAACGCGGCGTCGCCTTCGACTTCCTCGTCCGATTGCAAAGCGATCCGCATCGGATGCCGATCGAGAACGCCTCGGTAGTCCGGCCCGAACGGCCCTCGTCGTTCATCCCCGTGGCCACGCTGCGGCTGCCGAGACGGGATTTCGACGCGACGCAACAGTTCGCCCTTGCCGGCCGCCTGTCTTTCACCCCTTGTCACGCGCTGCCCGAGCATCGGTCGCTGGGCAACCAGAACCGCGCCCGCCGCGCTATCTGTCTCCGGCTCTCCGGGCTCCGTCAATCGATGGAGCCTCCCCGCGCGAGGACCCCGGTGATGGCATCTGACACGGCTCGGCCACGCGGAGCAGTCGGCGGGCGACCCGACGGGACATGCCCTAGCGTCATAGGCGGCATGCACCATCCCTTCGGAAGGGGCGATGACTATGGGCGGGCACACAGTGGCCGATACAGCCTCGCCGGAATCCGGTTGGTGAACGGCGTGGCGGCACTCTTGGCCCCTCAGGTGGTGGCCCGCCGACTGGGGGCGGAACCGAGCCGACCGGCGTTGATCTACGTGCTGCGGATGTTGGGTGTGCGAGCCGTGCTCCTGGGCGTCGAGCTGCTCTGCCTCAAGGACCCGGACGAGCTTGACCGGGCACTGCGCGCCGGCACGTTCATCCATACGAGCGACGCGCTGTCAGCCGCCCGGGCCGGGCAGGAAGGGACGCTCGCCCGGCGGCCGGCGATGGCCGCCACGGCGATCTCGACGCTCAACGTCGCCCTCACCTTTCTGGCGCAACGGCGGAACTGACGCCGTCCGGCCACGCGCTGACCATGCCTCAGAACACCGACACCGGACGCCGGAAGGAATCACGATGGGTAGTACTCACGACGGCTCAGCGGGCCGCACGGCACCGCGAAGTGCCGGCGAGACCGGAGCGTCCTGGTTCGTCCAGTTGCACAACGAGCTGGCACTGGCCGTCGACCACAAAGTCGGCTGGCAGAACCTGCCGAAGGCGCTCGGCATGCTGACCCTCATCGGTCTTCGCAGCAATCTGCGCCGGAAGAACCTCTTCGACACCAGCACCTACCCGACACAGCACCTGCCACCGCTCGGGCCGTCGCAACCGCGGCACCTCACCGAGCGCACAGCCGACGGTTCGTATACCGACCTGGCGAACCCTCGTATGGGTATGACCGGTTCACGCTTCGGCCGCAACGCCCCACCGGAGCGGAGCTTCCCCGAAACCGAGCCGCAGATCATGTCTCCGAGCCCACGCGAAGTGAGTCGCGCTGTCCTCACCAGGCATGAGTTCGTCCCCGCCGAGTCCGTCAACACCTTGGTCGCGGCGTGGTTGCAGTTCATGATCCGGGACTGGGTCAGCCATGGACAGGGCGCGGTGGACCGCCCCTGGCACATCCAGCTGGTCGACGACGACCCCTGGCCCGCCCGGCCGATGCTCGTGCCGCGGACGCTCGCCGACCCGACCCGACCGAACAGTGACGACGGGCTGCCGCCGACGTACATCAACGAGAAATCTCACTGGTGGGACGCGTCTCAGCTCTACGGCGACGACCTGGCCGCCCAGCGACAGCTGCGTACCGGCGAGGACGGCAAACTCAATGTGCCCCGAAACGGCTCGCTGTTCTCAGACGATCCCGAACGGGACCCGGCGAGCGTGCCTGGCTTCTGGGTGGGCCTCGCCATGATGCACACCCTGTTCATCCTGGAGCACAACGCCATCTGCGACAGGCTGCGTGGAGAATACCCCGGCTGGTCGGACGAGGAGATCTTCCAGCGGGCGCGCCTGATCACGGCAGCACTCATCGCCAAGATTCACACCATCGAATGGACTCCGGCGGTCATCAGCCATCCGACGATGGTCACCGGAATGCGCGCCAACTGGTTCGGCGTCCTCGGTGAGCGGGTGCACCGGCTGTTCGGCCGGATCAGCTCGAGCGAGGTGCTCAGCGGCATCGTGGGCGGGCGTACCGACCACTTCGGCGTCCCCTACTCCCTGACCGAGGAGTTCGTGGCCGTCTACCGGATGCATCCCCTGGTCCCCGACGAGTGGAGCTTCCGCTCGGTCGCGGACGACTCCCTGCTGCAGGAGGCAACGTTCCGGGATCTGGCCGGGCGGCAGGCCTACGAGATCCTTGGCAAACACAGCCTGCCGGATCTGTTCTATTCCTTCGGCACCTCGCACCCAGGTTTGGTGACCCTGCACAACTACCCGAAGTTCCTGCAGGAGTTCCAGCGTCCCGACGGCAAGCTCATGGACCTCGGGGCGGTCGACATCCTGCGGATCCGGGAACTCGGTGTACCGCGGTACAACGAATTCAGACGTCTGCTGCATCTTCCCCCGGCAGAGGATTTCGACTCGCTCACGGACAACCCGGTCTGGGCCGAGGAGCTGCGTCGGGTGTACGAGGGCGACATCGAACGCGTCGACCTCATGGTGGGCATGTTCGCCGAGCCCCGGCCGAAGGGTTTCGCCTTCAGCGACACGGCCTTCCGGATCTTCGTCCTCATGGCGTCCCGCCGGCTCAACAGCGACCGTTTCCTCACCAAGGACTACACGCCCCAGGTGTACACGCAGACAGGGTTGGACTGGATCGAGAACAACAGCATGGTCAGCGTGCTGCTGCGGCACTTCCCCGAGCTGCGTTCGTCCATGAAGTCGGTGGACAACGCGTTCGCCCCCTGGAAAGCGTCCTCACCCGCGCGGTGATCACGCTCGGTGCTCGTCGGCTGCTGGACCGTGGCCTCGCAATTTCGTCGGTGGCCCGCTCAGCAAAACGCGTCTGGTCGGCCGTTTGCCGGTCCAGGGCGTAGGCGGCCCGCTCTCCCAGCGGGTGCCCCTGACCTCTTCGTGGTCGGCCATGAGGGCGGGCGGCGCGTCCTCGATCTGCTGACGGCGGGTGGACTGCCAGCCGATCAGGTGATGCAGGTCCTGTACGGCGACGCCCGGGCCCTCACCTCCCGCGCAACCTCGGCAGCGGCCGCGCGACCTGGCGCCGGCGGCTCCGGGCACGCCACGGCGCCCTGCGCGGTTACAGATGCGCGGGCGCCGTGGCGGCACGGGGGCGGGTCAGCGGGTGCGGGAAGATCCTGAGCCGCCCGGCGTTCGGGGCGCCCAGGTCGGTTCTGCCGTGGCCTCCTTCATGGACGGTTCGTCCATGAGGACGTGCCAGCCGTCCTCGCCCGCGTTCCCGTCGAGGCGGACGCTGATCTCCTTGGTCTGCCCGGTGTCCTGGAAGTACAGGACGACGGTCTGGCGTTCGGATCCTTCGTCGTAGAAGTCGGCTGTGACCTTCCCGTCCGCTCCCTTTCCGAATGCCTTGATCCAGTTGTCGGCCGTGCTGCGTGCGGCGTCCTTGCCGCCGTCCCCGGTGGCGAGTGCCGCGAGCCCGTCGGCGGAATCGTCCGCGATCCGCCACACGAGCTGTTGCGTGATGCCAAGTGAGCCGGTGGAGGGGTAGCCGAGCACGTGCAGGGGCTCATGTCCGGTGTAGTCCTCGGCGTAGCGGGTGTCCGCCGTGTCGTCCGTGGACGAGCACCCGGTCAGCGCCGCGAACAGCACACTGGCTGCCAGCGCCCCGGTCAGCGGGCCGCGCACTGCGGTCTCTGCCCTCATCTGGCACTCCTGGGTCGGATGATCAGGACTCGTTGTATCGGGTTGCTGGTGCCGCGGTAACGCGCCAGCACATCGTCGAGCGTGGTGTGGTTCTTGATGCCGTGCTGGGAGAGTCCCAGATGTCCCTGCACCTTGGAGGTCACCACCGCGGCGTGGTTGTAGACCCGTTCCTTCTTCCATTTGAAGAAGACGATGTCGCCCAGCTGGGCGTTGTACGTCTTGGAGACTCGGGTCGCGGGACGGTGACCGGAGAAGTGACGGCGCAGGTTGTCGGCGCCCGACCAGGTGTAGCTCTTGTTCTTGACCGAACCGAAGAGGTAGTACTGCTGCCACCAGGCGCCGTCCGTCTTGCGTCCGCCCCACCGGAACTTCATACCGCCACCGTGGTAGAGGGCCTTGGAGACGAAGTTCGTACAGTCCTGGGAGTACTCCCAGCCGATGCCGGTGTGGTTGTAGGCCCAGTTGGCGGTGCCGTGACCGTTGACCGACCTGGCGCTGAGGGCCTTGGGCCCAGGCGCGACCGGGGTCTCGTCGGGGAAGCCGTTCTCGCCCAGTTCGATGGAGCCGGGGTCGTCCGAGGTGTCGTCCGAGTCCTCCGCGGAGGTGGTCTCCACCTGGGACTGCGCGGCCGCCGTAGCGGACAGTGTCTGCCCGGCGTCGATGTCGTCGGCTTCGCTGTCCAGGACCGCGGTGTCCCCGGTCAAGGTGAAGGTGAACCGCTTGTCGGCGCTCGCCTTCGTCGGTTCGTCGCCACCGTCGCCGTGCAGCGTCATCGACTCCGTGACGGTGGCCCGGACGGCGATCTGGTCCGCCGTGGCTCCCCTGCCGACCAGGACGTCGGTCATCTCCGCCGAGGCGCCCGCGTAGCTCTGGCCGTTGTCGGTGAGTGCCTGCCTGTTGTCGACGAGGTTCGGTTCCTGCGCGCCGAGGAGCCCGGCGAAGACCTGGCCGTGCGGCGCGTCGGCGACGGCGTCGGCCGCGGAGAGGCTGCCGCCCGTCAGGACCTTGCCCCGGGCGGCCAGATACTCCCGCACGACGTCGCGGTACTTCGCGGTCCCGCCCGGGACCGCCGTTCCCTGTGCCGGTGCTGAGTACGTCCGGGGTCCGCCGCCCACGACGTTCTTCGCACTCACCGAGACGCGGTACGGGACGGTGTTGTCGAGCTCGGCGAACACGGCCCTCGGTGCGGTCGTCTCCTGCTCGGTCACGACGACGCCGTCGGCCTTTTCGACCTTCACGGCGTAGCCGAGCTCACCGGCCGCGCCCGGGTCCATCGGCGGGTTCCATGTCGCCAGCAGGCCCGAGTCGCCGGGGACCGTCACCACGTCAGTGACCGCTGCGGGCGTCGTGGGCGGCAGGTACCGGATCGTCAGCCGCGGCCGCGTGTTCGCGTCGGACGCGGTGAGCGAGTGGTACGCCGCGCCACTCGCGTCGGCCGGGACCGTCAGTGCGAAACCCTGGTTCTCGCCTCGTTCGGTCCAGGACTGCACCAGCGGGCCGAAGTCCACCTCCGGCAGCGGCGTACCGGAGGCGTAGCCGTCGGTTCCGGCCTCGTCGAGGAGTTCCGCGCCGCTCCGGGAGGGTGTCCAGGCGGACGACAGCTCGTACACGCCCGGCTGCTGTGCGGCGCACTCGGCCGTGCAGTCGGAGCGGGTGATCGCCAGCGTGGCCGAGGTGACGCGGGCGCCCTTGGGCAGGCCGGAGAGGTCCGCCTTGAAACGGGTTGCCCACTGGTGTCCGTCGACCGGACCGAGCCGGAGTTCCCCGTCGGGTGCAGTGGGGCAGGGCGTGGTGGTGCAGTCGGTGGCGGTGGACACCTGGTCAAGGGCATCGCCGACGAGGGTGAGCGTTCTGCTGTCGGGCGGTGCGGGCAGCGGCTTCTCCCGCACGTCGATGGTCTGCTGAGCCGACCAGGGCGAGCAGCCCACACTCGTACAGGTGCGTGCGGTCCAGCGGTAGGCGGCGCCGTCGGCGAGCACCCGCTCGGGAAGCCGGAGGGCGGCTCGTCGGCCACTGTCCGTCCACACCGGCGAGAGCTTCAGTCCGGGTATCGCGTTGCCGGCCGAGTCCTTCACCGCGAACTCGGCACTGACCCGGCCCTGTGCCGGATCCGTGACGACCGCGGAGATGATCGGCGTCAGGGTCTGCTCCGCCCCGGCCTGGAGATCCTGCGGCGTGTCAGGAAGCGCGGCGACACTGAAGGTGGCCCAGGCCGACCACTCCGTGTTGTAGTGCGTGCCGTCGTAGGGCGACGTGCGGAACCGGTAGGTCCTGCCGTGCCGCAGCATGCCGACGGGGACGGCGACCTCGACGGGGGTGCCGCTCGCCGCGTACCTGGACACCACTACGTCACCGACCTGGGTGTTGGTCGCGGCGTCGAAGATCTGGAAGGCGCCGTTGACCTGGTCGCCGTCCGGGTCGGTGAATGTGTCGCGCAGGATCGGTGTGATCGTGTCGACGCGCCAGGTTCCCGTCCGGTCCTGGGAGAACGGCGGGCCGGCCTGCTGCTTGGTGCCGGTGCGCGGCCGGTAGTTGTAGTTCACGGTGAGTCTGGGCGGATTGGCCGCGGCGTTGGCGGAGTTGACCCGCTTCCATTGGGCGACAACCTTCTCGTCGGCGGCCCGCAGTCCCATGGTGCCGCGCGTTGCCTTGGCGGCGGCCCAGCTCTGCACCAGTGAGGTCGCGTCGGCGTTGATCCACCCGTCGGGTGCCGAGGAGCAGGCGGAGTTGCCACGAGTCTCCGTGGAGGTGGCCGCCTGGGAGTTCCACGCGGGCTGGGACGTCCAGCGGGTGGTGGTCGAGGAGGCTCCGGCGGACCACACCTCCCACGGGGACGCCTTGCATTCGGTGTTGCCCGAGTGGAAGTTCCACAGGCTGAGCCTGGCACTGCTGACCAGGGCGTTCGCGATCGACGCGGTGTTCCAGGTGAGGAACGAACGCGCCGTGCGCGGGCTGCCGTCGGCGTTCTTCGTCCCCGGGTTCCCCAGATCCAGTTCGGTGTCGGTGGACATGTCACCGGTTTCGCCCTGCTGAACGTAGGTGTCCATGACGTTCGACAGCGCGGATGTGGAGGGGTCCACCGTCACCGGGTACTTGGTCTTCGGGTCGGCTAGGAACTTGGCATCCGGTGTCACCACGAGGTCGACGGACGACTCGTCGCGGACGACCTTCATGGCTGCCGGCACCGTGCGGGTGTGTTCACCGGAGACCTCGTCGACCGTGGCGTCCCACATCACCGGTGCCGGCATGACGGCCGTCTTCTCGCTCCGCCGGTCGGTCAGCAGCACACTGCCGTCGGGTCGTTGGGTCACCGTGAGACCGCGGGCCTTGAGCGGCAGTGTGTAGCTGTAGGAGTCCCCCGCCGGTCTTCGTTTGATCTCCACGAACTGTTCGAAGCCGGTCCGAGTGGCCTCGACGACCACATCGGCACCCGGCATCGCGTTCTCGTACTCGGCCCGGTTGCCGCTGAGCGTGGGGGTCGGCAGAGCGCCCTTCCACTGCAGGGTGATCTGCCCGTCTCCCTCGCCGAGCGTCACCAGGTCGGACGCCCCGGCCGAGTGGGCTCCCACGGCCCGCGGGCCCGACAGCGACGCCCGCTGAACGACGGCACCCGTACTGCGCCCGGCCAGTCTCAGCCCATGCGGGTGAGCTCTGGACTCGACCACCCCGTCGGCTCCCCGGGTCAGGTTCACGTCCACGGCGCGCCAGGCCCGCGCGTCCTGGTCGTAGAAGCGGATGGGACCTGCGGACACCTCGGTGGTCAGCGAACCGTCCTCGTTCACCCAGGTTGTGGAGGTCTCCGTGCGCTCGGAGAGCGCCTCGACCCTGTTGCCCGACGTCCGCGCGGCAGCGCGCGCGGAGGGGATGTCCACCGCCTGGGTCACGTCGGCGGCCGCAACACCAGCGGCTCGTGCCGGAGCCGCCACCGTGCCGGCACTCTGCAGCACCGTTACGGACAGGGCCAGAACAACCCCGCAGGCCGTCCATCGGGAGGATCCCCCGGACCCCCGCCATCCGCGCCGCAGCACGGATTCACGCCTCGTCATGCTTCCTCGGACTCTGTCGAAACACCGCGCGAACACGGCGTGAGGTAAGAATTTCCGCACTTGAGGATGTTTGGCATGGCCGCGACGTTCCGGGAATTGGGGGCAGGGTGCGCCAGTTGGGAGTGCGCCTGGTCACATCAGGTCGACGATGCGATTCCCTCCGGTCCGGGGAACCCGCATGATCTCGAACGGACCCTGGATCAACCCGGCCGGTGTCCCGCACGTCGCTCCGGAAGGTCATGTCCCGCCCGGTGATGTAGTCATTGGGGGAAGCCGGCCGTCGTCCTCGCTTGGTTCGGCCAGCGGCAGTGGGGGCGAGCACGCCCGTGCCGTGGAGGACGGCGAGGAGCGGCAGCAAGCCCCTGTCGCGGTACAAGTTGCTGAGGAGCGCGGTTTCCTGCGCGATGTGGGCCGGGCCCACGGCATCTGGACGACGCCGTCCGCGCGGCACACCAGCCCATCGAACAGCCGGGGACCAGGCTGATTGAGCCGTTCCTGCCGATCGCACGGTACGGCCCTTCCCCGCAATAGCTGCGCGAACAGTTCGAGGGCCTCGTCTCGCGGGTGACCGATCGGGCCCCGGCGGACGAAGGAGTTCACGTGGGCGGGGCCGCCTTCGCGTCCCAGTCGATGTGGTGGTCGAACTGCCAGGCCATCTTCTCCGGGTTGATCAGCTTCATGGTCGTCGGCATCACGAGGTCGCGCAGGGCGCGACCGACCGGGCCCGCGGTCTTGTTGCTGTTCGTGCGGGCGCCGAGCCTGATGATGCGTTCGACGCGGGGGCGGCGCAGTCGTTCGTATGCCGCGAAAGCCTGGTCGTAGGGCAGGTCCCGCAGGCAGCGCGCCAGTTCGACGGCGCTTTCGACGGCGATGGAGGCGCCCTGCCCTGAGCTGGAGGAGGCGGCGTGGGCCGCGTCGCCGATCAGGGTCATACGGCCGCGGGTCCAGGTCGCGACCCTGGGCATGTTCTCCATCGGCCCGGTGATGAGGAGCCGGCCGGCGTCGGTACGGCTGATCATCTCCAGGGCCGGGGTGCGGTCGTGGGCGAAGGCGGTCCGCAGGGTGCGCATCCAGGCTTCCGCGCCGATCGCCCGGGCCTCGGCGACGGTCATCGGGGCGCGGTGGGGCAGGTTCACGAACCACACCGCCGAGGAGTCGTCGAAGATCTGGTAGCCGAAGAACGCGCGCTTGCCGAAACACATGTACATGACGCCGTCGGTGGAGGGCATCCCTGACGGGTGCATCCGTGCTCCGAAGCAGACCAGGCCGGCGTAGTTCGGCTGTGGTGCGGCCGGGTCGATCAGGGGGCGGACCGTGGAGCGGATGCCGTCGGCGCCGATCAGGATGTCGGCGCTCGCCTGCGTACCGTCCGCGAAGTGCGCGGTGACGCCGGAGCCGGTGTCCGTCGTGCCGGTCAGCCGCTTGCCGTGGTGAAGGGGGACGGAGCGGCGCTCCGCCTCGTCGTAGATCGCGCGGCAGAGGTCGGCGCGCCAGACGAACTGCGGGGACGGGAGGCGGGAGGGCGGGGCGAACCGCGCGAGGTGCTTGCCCGTCCAGCTCCGTAGTCCCATGGCGGTGACCGGGGTGCCGATGGCCCGGACGACAGCGCCCGCACCGATCGCGTCGAGGGCGTTCTGGCCGTTCGGGGCGACGGTCATGCCGCCTCCCGCCCCGTCGGCCGTGGAGTCGTACGCCTCGTAGACGGCCGCCTCGACACCTGCCTGACGCAGGGCCATCGCGGCGACCGGGCCTGCGATACCGCCACCGATGACGAGCGCGGTGCGGGCTTTGCCGGTGCCGGTTCCGGTCATGACCGGTGCCCCCTCGCGGGGTCGTCGATCGTCGGTACGCCGCCGGTCTTGTGTGCGTGGCGCACGTCCTGGACGTACGCGCGGGAGAACATCGCCGTCAGGATCGCGATGCCACCGCGGTGGATGCGGATCTCGCTGTTGGTCGCGGAGCCGGACAGCTGGATACGCCGGCCGGCCGCCTCGTCGCGGGTGGACGAGGGCCGGGAGTCCTTGATCCTGCCGCGGGCGGTCCACCTCAGGTTCCAGTGGTCGACGGTGGTGTCGTCGTCGACGAGCAGCTTGACCATGGCCCGGTCCAGGTCGAGGTGGATCTCGATGTCGTCGGGGAGGTCGGGGGAACGGAGGTCGAGGACGGTGGCGCCGTGGCGGGCCTTGATCTCGAAGCGGCCGGCCTCGGTCCAGTTGCCCAGATGCTTGACGAGGTCGTGGTCGGAGTGGATGCGCTCGGTGAGGGACATCGCGATGGTTTCCTCTCGGGGCGGTGTCGCGTTGACTATTTGATAGTTACACTGAGACTAGTCACCCGTCAACTAGTTGCCGTGAGGCTAAAATCGAGCCATGACCCCATCTGCTCCGTCCGCTCCTCGCAGCTCCCCCCTCGCCCTGACCGTCCTGGCCCTGCTGCACTACAAGCCCCTGCACCCGTACGGCATTCAGCGGCTGGTCAAGGACTGGGGCAAGGAGCAGGTCGTCAACGTCAGGCAGCGGGCGAGCCTCTACCGCACGATCGAGCGGCTCAACGGCGACGGTCTGATCGCGGTCCACGGAACAGGACGCGATCAGCAGTACCCCGAGCGAACCGTGTACGAAGTCACCGACGCGGGGCGCGAGACCACCCGCACCTGGCTGGAGGAGATGCTCTCCGCGCCCAAGCGGGAGTTCCCGGAGTTCCCGGCCGCCCTCTCGAATCTGCTGCTGCTCATGCCCGAAGAGGTGACCGATGTGCTGGAGCGACGGGTCGGCGCCCTCGCGGTGAAGCTCGACGGGCTGGAAGCGGCCCTGACCGCGGAGACGGAGCGGGGACTGCCGCGCGTCACCCGTCTGGAGACCGAGTACCTGCGGGCCGTGACGGCCGCGGAACTGGAGTGGGTGCGCGCGGTGGCCGAGGACCTGCGAGCCGGCAGGCTCTCGTGGTCAAAGGAGCAGCTGGACGCCCTCGCGACGGGGCCTGTGCAGGAGTGAGTCCGCCCCCGGCGCGTCCGGGGAGGGACCGACGCGGGGTGCCGACGTCAGGACGGCGCCGCGAGGGCCGGGGCACCCGTGACCACGGCGCAGAGAGCTCGCCGCTGACGCCGTGGTGCGAGGCGGTCGCGTTCGTCGCCCGGGTCCAGGGCCGGTCAGGCCGTATGAGTGCGTCATGCCGCTGCGGCGGGCCGGGTTCCTCGCGTCCACAGCGGGGCGCTCCGAAGGGTCAGGCGGTGTCGCAGTCGGTGTAGGGCTCCACGCGGCCGACGCTCTCCTTGAGGACGAGGTCGATCAGTCCGGGGAAGCGCTGGTCCAGTTCTTCCTTGCGCAGAGTGTTGATGCGGCGGGTGCCGACGTCGCGCTGGCGGATGACACCTGCCTCGCGCAGGACGCGAAAGTGGCGGGTGAGCACGGACGCGGTGACGTCCCGGTTGAAGCCGCTGCAGGCCAGACCAGGTGAGGCGGCAAGAGTGACGACGATGGTGAGCCGGAGCTCGTCGGTCAGCGCGCTCATGATCTTGAAGAGATCGAAGTCTTCCACGTCGGGGTGGACGAGCGGGGACGAGGTGCGGCTGGCCATGAGGGAAGAGTATCGCCCCGACCTCACGTTCGCGTTGGCGCGTACATGGGCTGCAGTGAAGAAACGGCATGACCTTCATCCCGTTATCCCCCGCATTGCAGTCCTGCTGTGACGGCGTGGAGGCCTTGGCGGATGGAGTCGGCGAAGGTGCCGATGGCGTCCGGGCCGTCCGGCTCGGCCTTCTGGATCCAGCCCCGGAGCAGGTGGCCGCGGCGATGGCGGAGCCCTGGCCGCGGACATACCCGGCGGCACGAACACCCACGGTGCGCAGCAGGGCGGGCACCCGGGCTTTCCAGTTGTCGTTTCGTCACGCTAACCCGCCGCTGAGGCCGATCAAAACCGTGACCAGGCAGCACCCGGTAACCAGCCCCTGCACCATCGCCGTAACCCTCAGGCGAACTGTCCACGCCCCTGCTCCGGTGAGCCCGGCACACACGGCGAGGACCCCCAAGCAGACCGGTGCGAGCCACTCGCCCCACACTCCCGTGAACACGAAGGGCATCGCCCCGAGAATCACCCCGAGCAGTGCAACCGCCTCGAACACGACCAGGGCGACAGCCACCGCCACGTCCGCAGCTCGCCTCGCGTACCGTCTGCTTCCGTTGTTCATCACGGCAGCGTCCCCGGAATCGCAGACTCCGTTGACCAAGCCCCCATACCGAGACCGGACCGGCACTCGACCAGTGCAGAGGTGGCGCCGCACCTCGCGCCATCCATGCCTGCACCCGTAGTTCACGGGCCCGTCCGGCCAGGTCCGGTTCACCCCAGGCGGCCCGGCGGGCCAGGACCGTGGCAACGGCCATTCCCGCCCACGCCGCCGGATCGGCCGGCCCCGACCGCAGCGCCCCGGCCCCCGCTACCCGCATCGCCCGGCTCCCTGGCGCGTCCACCCCGCACGGGGCCTTCCGCTACGGGTCGGCCTGGCGAGGCCCAGTTCAGCTGTCGGAAAGGGCCGTCCCCTGCCCTGGCAGTGCCCTCCCCCCGCCGGCGAACCCCTCCAAGCACTCCGCCGCCCGAACCGCGGGTTCGATGCCGCGCTCATGCCTTCCGGGGCACGAGCAAAGAAGAGCGCAACCGCACCAAGATCCGCGTGCGGACGACCATCCGCTCCCAGGCCTACGCCCAGGTCCGTAACTCCGGCGACGTGCTCGACAATGCGTGGCCTTCGCCACAATTTGCCCATTTATGGATATAGGCGTGCCTATAAGTTGTTTTGCACGCTGGTTGCAGTCCTTCGGCGATCAGCAAATAGACGCTAAGACAAGTGGCATGGAGAAGCGGTTGATCACGCCTTACAAACGACGCACCGGGCTGGTGACTACGACCGGCGTACTCGGGGGCGCACTCGCACTCGCAGTCACGGCCCTCGGCGGTACAAGCAACGCTGCCACCAGCGGCAATGGTGCCGGGAACCACCCGAAATCGCAGGCGCGGGTTGATCAGGCGGGCACCCAGGAAGCCTCCGACGCCCGAATAGAGATCACGCCCGGGCAAGGCGCCCACGACGTCGGGATCAACGGACCGGTCGGTGTCACTGTCAGCAAGGGGAAGCTCACCCACGTGACCATGACCGCCGTCGCGACCGGTGCCGAGACCCCGGGCACTCTGTCCGCGGACGGCACCTCCTGGAAGCCGAACGGCCGGCTGGAGCGTGCCACCAAGTATCAGATCGCCGCAGAGGCCGAGGACGCCAAGGGCCGCTCCGCCACCGGTAACGCCACGATCACCACGGTCTCCCCGGCCAACGACTTCATCGGGCACGTCTCCCCCGGGGACGGCTCGACCGTCGGCGTGGGCATGCCGGTGACGGTCAACTTCGACACGGCGATCGGCGACAAGGCCGCCGTGGAGTCGGAGATCCAGGTCAGCTCCAGCAGCGGCCAGCGGGTCGTCGGTCACTGGCTCAACGACCACCGCCTGGACTTCCGCCCCGAGAACTACTGGAAGCCCGGCTCCACCGTCACCGTCACGCTCAACCGCCACGGCATCCAGAAGACGGTCACGTTCAAGATCGGCCGGAGCCAGATCAGCACCGTGGACGCAAAGACGAAGCAGATGACCGTCGTCCGGGACGGCAAGACGATCAAGACCATCCCGATCTCGTCAGGCAGCCCCGAGCACCCGACGTACAACGGTCAGATGGTGATCTCCGAGAAGTTCAGGCACATCCACATGAACGGTGCGAGCGTCGGCCTCACTGAGAAGGACGGCAAGCCCTCGTACGACATCAAGGCCGTACCGCACGCCATGCGCCTGACCGACTCGGGCACGTTCATCCACGGCAACTACTGGGGTACCGACTCGGTCTTCGGCAAGGTCAACACCAGCCACGGCTGCGTAGGCCTGAAGGATGTCAGGAGCGGCGGCGACGGTAGGCAGCCCGCCGCGTGGTTCTTCGACCACTCGATGATCGGTGACGTCGTGATCGTCAAGAACTCCGAGGACAAGACCATGTTGGCCTCGGACAACGGCCTCAGCGATTGGAACATGGCGTGGAGCGTGTGGGCCGCGGGCAGCCCAAGCACCTGACACCACACCACTGGCCACGCAGCCGAACCGGCATCCCTTCCGCCAGGCGGTGGCCGACACCAAGTCGGCCACCGCCTGCGGCGTAAGGACCTCGGACAGCCCTCGGCCTGGGGCCCCGCACCCGGTACGCGGTGAACGGGCAACCCGGGTTCGGCGAGCGGCGCGGAGAAACGGACCGGTTGCAAAGGCCGACCCCGAAGGCCGCGCCGACCTCGAAGCGGGCCCTGGAAGCGATCCACCGTTGACTTGACGGACGCTCCGTGCTGCCCCCACCTCGGCGTAGCGAGGAAGGGGCGTCCCCTCGGCCATGCCCACCTTCCGGGCGACGCGGCCTCCATGACCAGCGCGGCGACACTCGGCGGGCTTGGACACGTACACGGCGTGGCTGCCGCTCGTCTCGGTCACCGTCGCCCCTGCCCGGCCGGCCATGGCGCCCCCGCCCGGTCGGCCGTGGCGCGCTGGGCCGGCGGCGCAATCATGTGGTCGTCGGTGGCGACCAGGTGGAAGCTCGGCTTGGCACGCCAGGCGGGACGGGCGACGGTCCCGCCCAACGCGTTCAAGCCTCAAGGCACTTGGGAGTCGGCCAGGAACCGCGGCCTCGTCGGCGGGCAGATCGGCGGCGAAGGACGGGGAGAACTTCCAGCCCGAACCGGCGACGAACTGCCGGACGGGACGGGGGCGGGTCCGTCTGGCGGGGGCACGGGCGCCGACCGGGCGGCAGCGGCCGGACCGAGGAGCCGTACGAAACCGGGTCGATTCGTCGTACCGGACTTGGCCGGCCCGCTCCGTCAACTGCTCAGCGCCTGGGGCAGGACGGCAGCGCCCGGTCACCGGTCCCGGGGGCCCCGGTGCGCAGCCCGTCCATGACCAGGTCGAGGAGCCGGGCGGCGCGCGGGCGCCAGTCGTCCGTGGGTGCCAGCTGCCACAGGCCGCCGATGGCGAGGACCAGGTCGTCCGGGGTCATGCCCGGCCGAATGGTGCCCGCCGCGTCGTTGGCGCGCAGGAGGAGTTCGGCCGCGTCGGTCACGGGGGTGTGCGCGGGCTTCTCCGGACCGCCCGGTGCGCTGGTGGCGAGGCGGATCGCGTCGGCGAGGCCGGCCTTGGTCATGGCGAACTCGGCCAGCCGGTCCATCCACGCGCGCAGGGCTTGGTCCGGCGGCAGCTGTCCGAGCAGCTGGGCCGCGCTGTCGGCGACCTGGCGCATCTCGTGGCGGTAGATCTCCAGGACGAGGGCCTCGCGGTTGGGGAAGTTGCGGTAGAAGGTGCCCTGTCCGACGCCCGCCTTCCTGGCGATCGCACTGAGCGGGGCGTCGGGGTGCAGTGTCAGTTCGGCCAGGGCGACCTCGAGGATGCGCCCACGGTTGCGCTGTGCGTCCGAGCGCAGGGGGGCGTCCTTGTTGTGCTGCACTCGACTCTCCTCGGGGGTGCGCGGCCGAACCCCACCCTTGCTAAGCGGACAGCTGTCCGTTAAGTTTGCTGATAGCGGACGATTGTCCGGTTGGGTTCACCATAGCTCCGGTCGGGTCCGCGCGGGAGTCCGCGTACACCGTCAGCGCCGTCTCGTGCGCCCACCCCTGTCCGCCGAACCCCGCCCACCAAGAACGACGTACCCCGGCAGTCGCCAGACGCCGGCGGCCGCCGCCCCAGGTTCCGGAAGCGCGAAAGAAGCTCTCATGGCCTTACCGACGTCCAGCGTCATCACCCTGCACATCAACGGAGAGCGGCACACGCTGCCCGTCGACCACCGCTCCACCCTGCTCGACGCGCTCCGCGAGCGACTCGACCTCACCGGCACCAAGAAAGGGTGCGACCAGGGGCAGTGCGGAGCCTGCACCGTTCTGGTGGACGGCCGCAGGACCGTGGCCTGCCTCCAGCTCGCGGTCGCCACCGAGGGGCGTGAGATCACCACCATCGAGGGCGTCGCGGACGGCAACCGGCTGCACCCCGTGCAGCAGGCCTTTCTCGACCTCGACGGCTACCAGTGCGGCTACTGCACGCCGGGGCAGATCTGTTCGGCCATCGGTGTGCTCGCGGAACACGCCGCCGGATGGCCGAGCGCTGCCTCGGCCGACGTACGGCCGACGGCCGGACCTCCACCCCTGACCGCGGACGAGATCCGTGAGCGCATGAGCGGCAACCTGTGCCGCTGCGCCGCCTACACCTCGATCGTCGAGGCCGTCACCAGGGCCGCGGAATCCGGGCCCGCGGTGCGCACGGGTGCCGGACCGGATTCGAAGGAGCCTGCGGCATGAGGGAGTTCGGCTACCGGAAGGCCCCCGACGTACCGGGCGCCGTCGCGTTGCTCGGCTCCGACCCGGACGCGCGCTACCTCGCCGGCGGCACCAACCTGGTCGACCTGATGAAGACCGGCGTCGAACGTCCGGGACGACTGGTCGACATACGCGGCCTGCCTCTGGACCGCGTCGAGGCGACCCCGGGAGGCGGAGTGCGGATCGGCGCGACCGTCACCAACAGCGACCTCGCCGCCCATCCCCTGGTCCGCACCCGCTACCCCGCTCTGGCCCAGGCGGTGCTCGCCGGCGCCTCCGGCCAGCTGCGCAACATGGCCACCGTCGGCGGCAATCTGCTCCAGCGCACCCGCTGCGCCTACTTCGCCGACGCCACCGGACCCTGCAACAAGCGGGCTCCCGGCAGCGGCTGTCCTGCCTTGCGGGGTGAGAACCGCAACCACGCCATCCTCGGCGCTTCCGCGCACTGCGTGGCGGTGCACCCGTCGGACATGGCCGTCGCACTGGCGGCCCTCGACGGCATGGTGCACTACGAGACGGCCCAGGGACCGGGAGAGATGCCCCTCGGCTGGTTCTATCTCCCGGTCCGCGACACTCCGCACCGCGAGACGGCCCTGCCGCCGGGCGCGCTGATCACGGGTGTCACCCTGCCGCCCGCCGCGGTCGCCGCCCGTTCCCGCTACCGGAAGGTACGTGAGCGCGCGTCCTACGCGTTCGCCGTCGGCTCGGTCGCCGCCGCACTCGACGTCCGCGACGGTGTCGTACGGGAGGTGCGCATGGCGTTCGGCGCGGTGGCTTCCCGGCCCTGGCGGGCCCGCGCCGCCGAACGGATCCTCACCGGGGCGCCCGCCGACGCCGAGTCGTTCGCGGCCGCGGCGGACGCCGAACTGGCATCGGCCCGGCCCCTGTCGCACAACGGATTCAAGGTGACCCTGATGCGCAACCTGACCGTGGCCGTGCTGAGCGAACTCGCCGAGGAGGCCGCCCGATGACGACGACCGAGGCGCCCCTCGCCCCCGTCCGCGCCGTCGGCACCGGTCACGTCCGCGTGGAGGGTCGGGACAAGGTCACCGGTGCGGCGCGGTACGCGGGCGAGGTCCCCTTCGCCGAACTCGCCTACGGCTGGCTGGTGTTGTCCACCGCGGCCCGCGGCCGGATCCAGGACGTCGAGGAGGCCGCCGTTCTGGCCATGCCCGGAGTCCTCGCCGTGCTGGACCATCGCAACGCCCCGACGCTCAAGACCGACTACGTCAGCCTGCTGGGCACGGTCCCGGACCCGACGTGCGCGGTCTTCCAGAGCGACCGGGTTCCCCATCTGGGCTGGCCGGTGGCGCTGGTGGTCGCCGAGACGTCCGAGCAGGCGCGCGAGGCCGCCGAGACTCTCGTGGTCCACTACGAACAGGACCCGCACGACGTCGGCTTCACCGACGGTCACCCCGACGCCCACCCCTCCGACGGTCATATGCCGGCCGTGACGGACAAGGGCGACCTGGAGGCCGAACTCGCCGCGTCCACCTTCGTCGTGGAAGCCACGTACACCACTCCCGAAGAACACCATCACCCCATGGAGCCCCACGCGGCCACCGCCCGCTGGGAGGCCGACCGGCTCGAGGTGGTGGACTCCAACCAAGGCCCCAGCTGGGTCGTCGGGGAACTCGCGAACCTCTTCTCGCTCGATCCCGCGTCGGTGCGGGTGCGTTCGGAGCACGTCGGCGGCGGCTTCGGCAGCAAGGGCGTGCGCGCCCATCAGGTGGCCGCCGTGATGGCGTCCAGGATGGTCGGGCGCCCGGTGCGAGTCGTCCTGACCCGGCGTCAGATGTTCACGCTGGCCGGCCACCGCAGCCCCACCATCCAACGGGTCAGGCTCGGGGCGGACTCCGACGGACGCCTGCGCGCCCTGGAGCACCGCTCGCTCAGTCGCACCTCCACCGTGTACGAGTTCGTCGAGCCGAGCGCCGGCGTGGCCCGGGTGATGTACGACGCCGACGCACACCGCACGGAGAACGAGGTCGTGCCTCTGGACGTCCCGAGCCCTACCTGGATGCGCGCCCCGGGCGAGGCTCCTGGATCCTTCGCGCTGGAGGCCGCGCTCGACGAACTCGCCCACAGGTGCGGCATCGACCCGATCGAGCTCCGCCTGCGCAACGAACCGGAGCGGGGCCCGGTCTCCGGTCTCCCCTTCGCCGGCCGTAATCTGCGCGCCTGCTTCGAAGAAGGGGCCCGCCGCTTCGGCTGGGACCGGCGCGATCCTCGGCCCGGGGTGCGACGTGAAGGTCGCTGGCTGCTGGGCACCGGCACCGCGGCGGCCTCCTTCGGTGCCGGGGCCGCGCCGTCCACTGCCTCGATCACCGCCGAGGCCGACGGCCGCTTCACCGTGCGGATCGCGGCGGCCGACATCGGCACCGGCGCGCGAACCGCCCTCACCCTGGTCGCCGCGGACGCCCTGGCCGTCCCGCCGGAGCGCGTACGGGTCCTCCTCGGCGACAGCGCGTTCGGGCCCGCGATGATCGCCGGCGGTTCCATGGGCACCCGATCCTGGGCGTGGGCCGTCATGGCCGCCGCGGGCGAACTGCGCGACCGGCTCGTGCCGGGCGCGGCGGTCCCGGCCGAGGGCATCACCGTGCGCTCCGACACCACCGAGGCGGTCGCCGCCCTCGCGCGGAAGGAACGGCACTCCTTCGGCGCGCAGTTCGCCGAGGTCGCCGTCGACACCGCCACGGGCGAGGTCCGGGTACGGCACATGCTCGGCGTGTTCGCGGCGGGACGTATCGTCAACCCCCTCACGGCACGTGGCCAGTTCACCGGCGGCATGATCTGGGGCATCTCCATGGCCCTGCACGAGGAGGCCGCGCGCGACGAGGTCTCGGGCGGGCCCGTCGGAGCGGATCTCGCGGGATACCACGTGGCGACGCATGCCGACGTCTCGCGCGTCGAGGCGCACTGGGTGGCGGACGACGACCCGGACGACCCGGTGGGCATCAAGGGCATCGGCGAGATCGGCATCGTGGGCGCGGCAGCCGCCATCGCCAACGCTGTGTGGCATGCCACGGGCGTACGCCACCGCAGCCTGCCCATCCGCCCCGACCGTGTCCTGACGGGCGGCCGCGATGCTTGACCTCGCACCGCAGCTGTGCCACTGGCTGGCCGAGGGCCGCAAGGCCGCCGTCGCGACCGTCGTGTCCGTCGGCGGCAGCGCTCCACGCGGTCCCGGCGCCGCCCTCGCCGTCGACGGCGACGGAACCGTCATCGGGTCGGTGTCCGGCGGCTGCGTGGAGGCGTCGGTCTACGACCTGTGCGCCCAGGCGCTGGAGACCGGCGACAGCGTGCTCGAGCGGTTCGGCTACAGCGACGAGGACGCCTTCGCGGTGGGACTCACGTGTGGTGGAGTCCTCGACGTCCTGGTCACCCCGGTCACGGCGGACGGTCCGGCCGGTGCGCTGCTGCGTCGTGCCCTGGACACTTCGGCACAGGGCGAACCCGTCGCCCTCGTCAGGGTCGTCCGCGGTGCCGCGGCGCTCCTCGGCGCCGCGCTGCTCGTACACGCCGACGGTTCCCGGGAGGGCGGGCTGGGCGGGCACGAGGACCTGGACCGCGCGGCCACGGCACAGGCCCTGGCCGCGCTCGACACGGGCCGTACCGGCACGGTCGAGCTGTCGCAGGACGGATCGCACTGCCCCGGCGGCCTGACCCTGCTCGTCGAGACGAGTGTGCCGCCGCCCCGGATGATCGTGTTCGGTGCCGTCGACTTCGCGGCGGCCCTGGTCCGGGCCGGCAAGTTCCTCGGCTATCACGTCACCGTGTGCGACGCCCGGCCCGTCTTCACCACCCCGGAGCGCTTCCCTGAGGCCGACGAGGTCGTCGTGGACTGGCCGCACCGCTACCTCCGGGGCACCCGGACCGACGGACGTACCGTGCTGTGCGTGCTCACCCATGACGCCAAGTTCGACGTCCCGCTGCTGGAGGTCGCACTCCGGCTTCCGGTGTCGTTCGTCGGTGCGATGGGTTCACACCGCACCCACGCCGACCGGGACCGACGGCTGCGCGACATCGGCCTCCAGGAGCACGAGTTGGCGCGGCTGAGGTCGCCCATCGGCCTGGACCTCGGGGGGCGTACGCCGGAGGAGACCGCCCTGTCGATCTCGGCGGAGATCGTCGCAGCCCGCCGGGGCGGAACAGGCCTGCCGTTGACCGGTTCGGACAGGCCGATCCATCACCGCCACTCCGCCTGAGGCCCGACGGCCCGGCCTCCGCCAGGAAAAGGAACCGCCGGACGGTCTGCACACCCCCTTCAGCGCGAAGGAATCCCATCGCCTCCGGCTGTGTCGGACACGGAGAGCCGCACGAAAGCGCCCGCGCATGACGGAGACGGCCCTGCCGACCACCGCGCGCATGGACTCGATCCACCGCCGGGCCCGTCGGCATCTGTCCAGGACTCCGGGACATCACCGGCGCGCTCCGGGAGCCGGCGAACTCGGCTTCCGCGTCTTCGTGCGGGCGTGGTGCAGGCGGCAGTCCCCATGGACTCGGCGGCGCGTCACCCGCCGTCCACCGCGCGGTGACCGCCGGGTGAGCTCCTGGGGGTCGACCGAGTAGCCGTGGACGCCGAATCGGAACGTTCGATTGCCCTGCACACAGGTTGACGAGCGAGATGCGGGGGCCCGGCCACGTCCGGGTCACCCGCCCTCGCGGGCCGCGACGTCGGAGTCGGCGGAGGTCGGCGAGGTCAGTCGCGGCGCACGTCGACGTCACCGTTGACCGTCGTCAGCGTCATCGCCGGGCCCTCGCGATCGTCGCTCGTGGACACGCCCACCGTGGCCCGGCCGTTGTCCGTACCGGCCGCGACGAGATACGCGGGTGCGTCGTGCGGAACGGTGACGCCGACGGAGCCGTTGGTGGTCGTGGCCGTGACGTCCGACGGCGCGGTGGCGCACGCGAGGACCACGTCGCCGTTGGTGGTCGCCGCGTGCAGCCGACCCGCGTCGAGTGCCGTCGCGCGCACCGAGCCGTTGCGGGTGGCCAGCCGAACAGTTGCGTCGCCCTTCCCGGAACGGGTCACCGTCACATCGCCGTTGACGGTCGTGACGTCCAGCGCCGCGGCGAGTCCCGCCACGTCCACGCCCGCGTTGCGGGCACTGACCGTGACGCTCACGCCGTCCGGAACCTTCACGTAGGGCATCCGGGGACACGCTTCCTCGCCCCGCTCCCGCTCCCCGTCCCGGTCCGTGCAGGACACGTCCAGGGTCCAGGTGTCGTTGTCGTGCGACCAGTTGCCGTCGGCGCGATCGTCCACCGTGACACGACGGCCGTCGGTGGGGCGCAGCAGCAGCCCGTTCTCGGTGGTGATGACCAGGTGGGTCCCGGATCGAGCCAGGGCGGGCGGTCCCGCCGCGTCCGATCCACCGGCTCCCTCGTGTTCCTGGTCACCGCAGGACACGGCGAAAGGGAGGACCGTCAGCACAACGGTCGCAAACAGCACGTGTTTTGCCGGCTTCGCCTTCATGCCCCTCCGTGTGCCCCGACCGGGCACGGTCATTGCCGCGACACACCGCACGCCTCGCAGCAGTCGCGGGGACCGTGCCCGTCGAACACGCCACATCGGTTGCCGTCCGCTGAGAACGGGCACGGAGTGGACTCGGGTCGAACCCGGTCAGCCGGTGATCACCTCGTCCTTGGCGAGCCCGGCCGAAAGGGGCGGCGGCACCCCCGACTGCGGAAGGATCGGACTCCTCATCACGTCTCCATACGGGCAACCCGGTCCGGCGCCGATGCCGGGCGTCCGGATCGGGGAGGCCTGCCGCGAGGTCGTCGGCCAACGGTTCATGCCTTGCGCCACGTGGTCCGCCCACGCGCGGTGCCGGGAACCATTCGCCTTCTGTGGCCGTCTTGTGCGCCGACTGTGTACGCGGCAGGGAGGTGCGTGACGTGGTGACGCGGAACATGACGAAGGCCGGTCTCATCGTGGTGGCCATGGCAACGGTGCTCGGGGCCGCGGGCTGCGGTGGGAAGGCCGGCGCGGTGCCCGAGAGCGGCGGGACGCTCCCCGCGCCGGGCAAGGGGCAGTCCGTGGCGCCCTCCGGGGACGGGGTGTCGTCCGGTTCGGCGCCGACGACTCCCGGCGCCGTGGGGAAGCTGTCCGCGAACGCACAGAGCGCGGCATCGGCCCTCACCCGGCACGTCCCTTGGAACCTGGACATCCTCGACCAGCGGTCGCGGCCGCTGAACGGGAAGCTCACCACCACCGCCACGGGTAAGGGCGTCCACGTCTATGTGATCGACACCGGCATGGACATCACCCACAAGGAGTTCGGCGGACGCGCCCACCTCGGCGCCGACTTCCTGGGCCCGAAGGACTCCGGCGACTGCTTCGGCGAGGACGGGGTCGGCCACGGCACGTTCGTCGCAGGCGTCATCGGCGGGGCGAAGTACGGGGTGGCGCCGAAGGCCGAACTCGTGCGCGTCCAGGGCGTTTTGTGCGAGAGCGAGGGCGGTGGCTCTCCGGCGGCGGCCGAAGCGGCTCTGGTGAAGTCGGTCAACTGGGTCACGGCGCACGCCCAGAAGCCCGCGGTGGTGAACATGTCGCTCAACCTCGACCACCGGTCGGCGACCCTGGAGTCCGCCGTGAATAAAATGGTCGACGCGGGCATCCCGACGGTGGTGTCGGCCGGCAACTTCCATGACGACGCCTGCAAGCACTCCCCCGCCGGCGTCCCCGGCACGATCGTCGTGGCGGCCTCCACCTCGAACGACCGCGCGTGGAGCGACAGCGGCTCCTACGGGTCCGGCTACGGACGGTGCGTGGACCTGTACGCCCCCGGCCAGAAGGTCACCGCCGCCCTCGCCGGCGGCGGCACGGCCACCGAGGACGGCGGCGCGACATCCTGGGCCGCACCCCACGCGACCGGCGTGATCGCCCTGTACCTGTCGGCCCACCCCCACGCCACAGCTCACGACGTCCACCTCTGGCTCGACCGCGCGGCCACCCGTGGCGTCCTGCGCGGCGTCCGCTCCGACACCCCCAACCGGTTGCTCAACACCGGCGGCCTCTGACCCCGTCGACCCGCGTCGGCGGCGGCAGAGTTCCTCCGCCAAGTCCCGGCATTTCCCTTCGAGGGCGAGGTCGTCGTCGCTGCGGGCCCCGGTCCGGAGCAGCCGGAGTCACGCGGTCGTTTTGGCGGCGACGCCGGCCGCGATGCCGACGTGCGGGGCGAAACAAGGGCCAGGACCGGTCAGGATTCGAGAAGCGTCGGCCGCCGAGCACCCCCTAGCGTGAATGCCATGGCAACCACCGCTTCCACCGCGTCCCACACATCCATCGCATCCGTCATCCTCGAGGTGGCCGACCCCGAGGCTGCCCAGCGCTTCTACACCGCCTTCGGAGTTGCCGCGCACCTACGGCTGCGGGCCTCCGAAGCGGCCGCCACCGGATTCCGCGGCTTCACCCTGGCGCTGACGGTCTCCCGGCCGGCCACGGTCGACAGCTTCGTCGGAGCGGCCGTGGCCGCCGGCGCCACCGTGCTCAAGCCCGCCGCGAAGTCGCTGTGGGGCTACGGCGGCGTCGTCCAGGCCCCGGACGGGACGATCTGGAAGGTCGCGACCTCGGCGAAGAAGGACGCCGGCCCGGCCACCCGCGAGATCGATGAGATCGTCCTCCTGCTCGGCGTCGAGGACGTGAAGGCCAGCAAGCAGTTCTACGTCGGGAGGGGCCTGGCCGTGGCCAAAAGCTTCGGCGGCAAGTACGCCGAGTTCACCTCCGGCGAGTCCAGCGCCGTCAAGCTGGCGCTGTACAAGCGGCGCGGCCTGGCCAAGGACCTCGGCGTCCCCGCCGACGGCGCCGGCTCGCACCGCGTCGTTCTCGGCAGCACGGCGGGCCCCTTCACCGATCCGGACGGATTCGTCTGGGAGGCGGCCGCCTGATCCCCCGCCCCCGCACCGTCCACAGCGGCTGCACCGTCCTGACGCACAACCCCGCGCTCCCGGCCCGTCCCGTCGCATCCCCGCACGAGAGGAAACCTGGCATGCAGTCCACGAAGTCGTCCGCCGAGAACTCCGACACGAGTACCGAGCAGCACAACGCATTCAGCGCCGAAGAGCGGGCGGCGATGAAGGAGCACGCGCAGGAACAGAAGAAGGCGGCGGCGAGGCGCGGTTCGTCCCGGGCGGAGAAGGAGGCGGCAGCGGAGCGGGATGTGCTCGCCAAGATCGCCGAGATGCCGGAAGCGGACCGGGTCCTCGCCGAGCGGATCCACGACATCGTCAGGGCTGCGGCTCCGGACCTCGCGCCGAAGCTCTGGTACGGGATGCCCGCGTACGCCAGGGACGGCAAGGTCGTCTGCCACTTCCAGAGCGCGCAGAAGTTCAAGTCGCGGTATGCCACGCTCGGCTTCAGCGACCAGGCAGCACTCGACGACGGCACCATGTGGCCGACCGCCTACGCCCTCAAGGAGCTGACCGCAGCCGACGAACAACGCATCGGCGCGCTCGTCAGGAAGGCGGCGGGCTGAGGCCGGCCGGGGCACGGACGCGAATGACGTGAACGAGGGGTGTGCTGGCGACCCGGGGGACCTCATGTTCGTCCTTGGCGGACGGAGATGCGACTCACGAGGATCGTGTGGTCGTGGTGACGGGCGGAGGGCGTGGGCTGGGCCGGGACGCCCTGTTCCTCGCGGCGCGTGGCGCGCGGGTGGTCGTCAACGACGTGGGAACGGGGATCGACGGGTGCGGAGCGTCGCCGTCCCCCGGGCACGCGGTGGCCGAGGAGATACGGCTGCTGGGCGGCTCGGCGGTGGCCGACGGCCACGACGTCGCGACCACGCTCGGCGCCCGGCCCTGACGCGGGTGGCTGTGGAGCGGTGGGGACGGTTGGACGTGCTGGTCAACAATGCCGGAATCTCGATCCTGCGCCCGGTGGCGGAGCTCTCCGCCCCGCCCGCCGACGCCGACCCGTGCAGGGCGGCATTCGCCGACATCCGGGCTCGCGGCACCCACGGCGCCCACCCCGCATGGACCGTCCGCACCGCACACGAGTGGGAGTACTACTTCGCCGCACAGGCCCACGAAGCGACAGGCCTCCTGCGTGGTACCCCCGCCGACACGGAGACCTATCTCCATGTGCGCCGCGGCTCGCCGCCACCGACCTGCCCCTGCCCCTGTCCCTGTGCCTGTCCCCGTCCCTCGGCGAACGCGCCGCCGACATCACCGTCCCCGCGGCGGCCTTTCCCGCACCCCGGCTGCGCGTCATGCGCCAGACCGCCATCGACGTCACCCTGATGTGCAACGACGTGTACTCCCTGGAGAAGGAGGAGGCCCGCGGCGACATGGACAACCTGGTCCTCGTCCTCGAACACTCCCGCCACCTCACCCGCGCCGAAGCCGTCACGGCCGCGGGCCGCCGAGTGACCGCGACGCCCGGCGGTTCCGGGAACTGGCCGCACAGATACCCACCGGGTGCGGCCGGCTCGGACTCCGCCACCACGAACAGGCCGCCGTGGACGCCTACGTCGAGATCATGGCCGCGTTGCTGAGCGGCTACCACGCCTGGCCAACCGAGACGCTCCGCTACCGTAAGGCTCCCGAGGTCGTCCCGGTGCCAGGCCCCGGACACCTCGGCCAGGTGCGGCAAAACCGGCCCCGAGACGCGCCGTCGCGGCGCACCTCCTGACCCGCCGGCCGCTCGGACCAGGCCGCTTGGGGCGCTGCCCGCGGTCCATCCGGACCAGGTCCGCTCAGGCCCCGCGCAAGGCCGTCTCCAGGCGGCCGGCCCAGCGGAGGGCGACTGCGGCACACTCCTGTGTCCTGGGTTGCAGGCGCCGTCGCGGTCCGACGACCTGGACGGCGGCCACGACCTCGTCGGTGAAGTCACGGACCGGCACGGCGACGGAGTACAGGCCGGGCTCGGCCTCCTCGTCGACGATCGAGTAGCCGCGCCGCCGGGTCTTCTCCAGACGGCGCAGGAAGTCCTCCAGGCCGGTGGGCGTGTTGGGTCCGTGGCGTACGAACTCCGTGCGGGCGAAGACCGCGGCCACCTCGTCGTCGTCGGCGTCGCTCAGCAGGGCCTGTCCGCAGTCGCTGCAGTAGGCCGGGTAGGGGCGGCCGATCCACGAGCCGAGCTGCCGGGTGCCGGCAGGCACCCGCTCGGCGATGGTCACAGTGGCGTCGCCGGCCAGGACGCCGAGGTAGCAGCTCTCGCCGGTCTCGGCCGCCATGCCCTCCAGGGCGGTGAGCCCGTCGGTGCGCAGCCGGTGGGCCGTGACGTCGCGCGCCGCCGTGTAGAGCCGCCAGTGCGGTGCGACACCGCCCGAGACGTCGTCGCGGACGACGAACTCCTCCGCGGCCATGGCGGTGAGCATGCGGGACAGCTGGCTGCGGTCACGGCCCAGCCTGCGGGCCAGCTCCGAGACGGACGCCGCGGATCCCGGTGGTCGGCCGTCGGCGGGACCTCGAGCGAGCGCCAACAGAGCGTCGAGGCCCTTCGTGACGCTTGAGTCCACGTACTCCTCCGCCGTGCCGACGCGCGCGTTCGCCGGGGTGCCGTCCCCGTCACTGTCGGTCCGCAACTTTACCTCCGCCTTCCCACCCCATTGGATACTGTGCGGCATCTGCATCTTGCCGTGCATTTAATGCACGCATAGCATCCTTGCATCACCCGCCGCCGGATGCCGAAGGATGAGACGCGCATGGCCACAACGACGATCACGCCGGAAACGGCCGCAGAGGACCCGAAGGCCGCCCCGGCGTCCGTCCGACGCCGGACAGTCCGGACGATCAAGGTGTACTGGCCGGTCGCGACGGCGACCCTGACCGCGTGCGCGGAGGGCGACCTCGACGCGCTGCGCGCCGACGAGTCCTTCGCCTCTCTCCTGCGGGTCCTGGAGACCTCCCCCGAGCTCGGGGACTTCGGCGTCTACGGCGACGTCTTCGAGGTCGCCATCGGCGCTGAGGGATTCACCGTCCGACCCGGCGCCCGCCCCGCCCTCGGCTCGATCGGCGGACGGTTCCTCTCCTCGACCCTCGCCGTCACCACGCACGTCGACGCCGCCGTGGACGACGACGCGCTCACGCGGGTCCTCGCCCGCCTCGCCGACGCGCACCCCTGGGAGGTCCCGGTGATCGAACTCTCCGCCCCGCTGGACCTCGTCCACCGGGCCTGACCCTCTGCGCCCGACCACCGCGAGCCCGTCGCCCGCACCGGGCGCCCGCTCCCCTCGGTGCGCGACCATCCCGACGCTCACCACCACCCCTCGAAAGTGGCCTCACCCCGCAGCCATGCCGTGCCGATCGCCCCCCACGCCCCGCCCGCCTCTCCCCGCTCAGCTCCGCAGAGGAGACCGCCATGTCCGTCTCAGCAGTACCGGACAGCGCTCCGGCCGCCGCCGACCCAGCTCCCCAGCCGCCCGGCGACGGTCTGCGCCGCACCATGCGTTCCCGTCATCTCGTCATGATCGCGATGGGTGGGGTCATCGGCTCCGGGCTCTTCCTCAGCTCCGGCTTCACCGTCTCCCAGGCCGGTCCGCTCGGCGCCGTCCTGGCCTACCTCGTCGGCGCGTTCGTCGTCTGGCTGGTGATGGCCTGCCTCGGTGAACTCGCCGTCACCTATCCCGTCTCGGGCGCCTTCCACGTCTACGCGACCCGCGCGATCGGCCCCGCCACGGGCTTCGCCACCGCCTGGCTCTACTGGCTGACCTGGGCCGTCGCCCTCGGCTCCGAGTTCACCGCGTGCGGGCTGCTGATGCAGCGCTGGTTCCCGGGCGTCAGCGTCTGGGTCTGGTGCGTGCTCTTCGCCGCCGTCGTCTTCGGGGTGAACGCGTTCTCGGCCCGTGTCTTCGGCGAGACCGAGTACTGGTTCTCGCTGGTGAAGGTCATCGCCGTGGTCGCCCTCATCGTGTTCGGCGGCGCTGCGCTGACCGGTTTCCACCCTCTCGCCGAGGCCGGTTCCCACCCCCTGTTGCTGGAGAACTTCCACACCCCCGACGGCCTCTTCCCGAACGGCTTCTCGGGCGTCATGGTCACCGTGCTGGCCGCTTTCTACGCCTTCTCCGGATCCGAACTGATCGGCGTCGCCGCGGGCGAGACCGAGAACCCCGCCGAGGCCGTCCCCAAAGCCCTGCGCGTCACCGTCATACGCCTGCTGGTCTTCTTCGTCGGCGCGATCACGGTGATCGCGGCGACCATCCCCTATGACCGGGTCGGCCTGGACGAGAGTCCGTTCGTCACCGTCTTCTCCTCCATCGGCTTCCCCTACGCGGCCGACGCCATGAACTTCGTGATCATCACGGCGCTGCTGTCGGCCGGCAACAGCGGGCTGTACTCCTGTGCACGCATGCTCTTCTCCCTCGCGGAGGAGAAGCAGGCGCCGCAGGCACTGCGCCGGCTCAGCCGTCGCGGCATCCCCCTGACCGCGCTGTCGCTGAGCATGCTCGGCGGTCTCGCCTCCCTGGTGAGCAGCGTCGCGGCACCCGAGACGGTCTATCTGGTGCTGGTGTCGATCGCCGGATTCGCCGCGGTCGGGGTCTGGATGTCCATCGCCGCCGCGCAGTTCTTCCACCGGCGGGCCTTCGTCAGCGCAGGCGGGGACCCGGGCACCCTGCCCTACCGGACCCCCCTCTACCCGGTCGTGCCGGTGCTCGCCTTCGTCCTGTGCCTCGCCTCGCTCGTCGGCATCGCGCTCGATCCCGCACAGGCGACGGCCCTGTACTTCGGCATTCCGTTCGTCGCCGGCTGCTACCTGTACCACTGGCTGAGGCACGGCCGCCGCCGTACCTCCGGGGCGGCCGCGTGAAACCGCCCACCTGCGTTCTGCTCGACCTGGACGGCACCCTGGTGGACTCCGCCCCCGGTGTGACCGCCTGCGCCGCCGAGGCCCTGCGCTCCGTCGGCGCCCCGGTCCCCGACGCGGCCACCCTGCGCTCCTTCGTCGGCCCGCCGATGTACGACACCTTCCGCCACGTGGTCGGACTCGACGAGCCCGTCGCACGGGCGGCCCTCGCCGCCTACCGCGCCGCGTACGCCCGCGACGGCGCGGCGGCTGCCGCCGTGTACGACGGTATCCCCGAACTGCTCGACGCCCTGTCCGCACGCGGACTGCCGATGGGCATCGCGACCTCCAAGGTGCAGGACCAGGCGGAGCTGATGGCACACCGCTTCGGTCTCGGCTCCCGGCTGCTGAGCGTCTGCGGTGTCTGCGACGAGGCGGGCCGTACGACGAAGCGGCAGGTGATCCGGGAGTGTGTAGCCCGCCTGCGGGCGAGCGGCGCCGACGTTCGCCGACCACTCATGGTCGGCGACCGTGCCTACGACATCGAGAGCGCAGCCGCCGAGGGAATCCCCGCCGTCCACGTGCGGTGGGGGTACGGCAGCCCGGCGGAGTCGGCCCACGCGGTCGCCTCCGTCGTCCGGCCGGCCGAACTCGTCGAGTGGATCGAGCTGTTGGACAACGCCGAGAACGGCGCCGAGAAAGAGGACGAGCACGCATGACACCGAACACGGCCGTCACGGCCGCTCCCGCCACCACCGTCGAACCGCCGCTGTGGGCCCTGCACCGGAAACTGATCGGCGAGACGGTCCGCACCGACCTCACGCACGCCTTCCATCCCGGGCAGCCGCACTTCCCCGCCTTCCCCGACGAAAAGCGCGAGATGCCCTTCGACATGTCCCGCGGCGACGGCTTCAACGTGCACCTGTACACGATCGTCGGACAGTGGGGCACCCACGTCGACCCGCCCGTCCACTTCGTCGCCGGCGCCCGGACCCTGGACGAGATACCCGTCGACGAGATGATCCTGCCGCTCGTCGTCCTCGACATCGCCGAGCGCGTCGCCGCGGACCCGGACGCGGTGCCGACCCTCGCGGACGTGGCGGCCTGGGAGGCCCGGCACGGCCGGGTCCCCCACGGCGCGTTCGTCGCGCTGCGCACAGGCTGGGGCCACCGCTGGCCGGACCCGGCCGCCATGGCGAACAAGGACGAGGCGGGCGTGAGCCACTCCCCGGGCTGGTCCGCCGAGGTACTGCGCTACCTCTTCGAGGAGGCCGGCGTCACCGCGATCGGGCACGAACAGACCGACACCGACCCCGGACTGGCCACCTCCGTGGGCGACTTCGGCCTGGAGGACTACGTCCTGCGGCGGGATCGCTGGCAGATCGAGTTCATGGCCAACCTCGACCGGGTACCGGAGGCGGGAGCTTTGATCGTCGCCACCTGGGCCAAGCCGCAGGGCGGCTCGGGCTTCCCCGCCCGCGTCTTCGCGCTGCACCACAAGGACTGAACGACGTCGCGAACCGGCGCAGCAGCTCCGGTGGCCGCCGGCCACCGGAGCTTTCGCCAGTCAGGAGACACGGAGCGCCATGGACGCCATCGACGAGCGGATCATCACCGAACTCACCCGCAACGCCCGGATCTCCCACGCCGAACTGGGCCAGCGTGTACGGCTGTCCCGCAACGCCGTGCGCCAGCGCGTCGAGCGTCTGGAACGGCAGGGGCACATCGGCGGCTACACGATCGTGCGTCCGTCGTGCGGACCGGACCGTGAGACGGTGGCCGCGCACGTCCTGGTCTACCGGGAGGACCGGATGCGCGGCGCCGACGTTCTCGCCGCACTCAAACGCATCCCCGAGGTGGTCTCCTGCGATGTCCTCAGCGGCCAGTTCGACCTGCTGGTCAGCGTGGAGGCGGACTCCCTGGAACGCGTACAGGGCATCTGGGAGCAGATGGCCCAGATGCCCGGTGTACGGGACACGGTGACGGCGCTGGCGCTGTCCCGGGTCGTCAGCCGGCCGCGGAGATGAGGCCGCGCTCGCGCGGTCCAAGCAGCCCGCGCTGTACGACCACGTCGGCCCCGGTGCACAACGCGTGCCGGGCCACCTCCGTGGCGGCCTCGTGCCCGATGCACGCCGCGATCACCGCGACCGCGCCGCCGGCCCCCGCTCGAGTTCCTCCCGGTCGGCGGTGATGCCCGCCACGCACAGGGTGGGCAGCGCCGAGCAGCCGTGCGTGAGCCAGACGATGTACTGCAGCAGCAGATGTCCGATGCCACCGGGTCCGAAGCCATCGACGGACCGCTGACGAGGGGCTCGAGCACCGGCTTCGCCCAGGTCTCCCTTCCGCAGGCGGGGATACCGGCGCGGAGGCCGCCCTTGGCGTACGCGCCGTTCGGTACGCGTGCCCCGCACGTTCCGTTCGCGGCCTCTCGCACGCACGTACCGTTCGCGGCCTACCGCGCAACGGCCCGCGCTATACGACGCCCTGGGCCGTCATCGCCTCCGCGACCCGCAGGAAGCCCGCGATGTTGGCGCCCAGGACATAGTCGTCGGGGGTACCTCCGTAGAGCTCGGCGGTGGCGCGGCACTGGGCGTGGACACCCCGCATGACAGCTGCCAGACGGGTCTCGGTCTGCTCGAAGGTCCACACGTCGCGGGAGGCGTTCTGCTGCATCTCCAGCGCAGAGGTGGCCACGCCGCCCGCGTTGGCGGCCTTGCCGGGACCGAACAGGACGCCCGCCTCACGGAAGACCTCGATCGCCTCCGGGGTGCACGGCATGTTGGCGCCCTCGGCGACGGCCAGGACGCCGTTCTTCACCAGCGCCCCTGCTTCCTGTCCGCCCAGTTCGTTCTGTGTGGCACACGGCAGCGCGATGTCGCAGGGCACCTCGAAGACCGAGCCGCGGTCGGAGAACCGCGCCGTGGGTTTGGCCTGCGCATAGGCTGAAAGGCGTGCCCGCCGTACCTCCTTGACCGTCTTCAGCAGCTCCAGGTCGATGCCGTCGGCGTCGACCAGGTAGCCGGAGGAGTCCGAACAGGCCACCACTGCCCCGCCCAGGGCGTGCACTTTCTCGATCGCGTAGACCGCCACGTTCCCCGAGCCGGAGACCACGGCCTTGCGGCCGTCGAAACCGTGTCCGCGCGTGGCCAGCATTTCCTGCGCGAAGTACACCGCACCGTAGCCGGTGGCCTCGGTCCGGGCCTGCGAGCCGCCCCAGGAGACGCCCTTGCCGGTAAGGACTCCTGCCTCGAAGCGGTTGGTGATCCGCTTGTACTGGCCGAAGAGGTAGCCGATCTCGCGCCCGCCCACTCCGATGTCACCGGCGGGGACGTCGGTGTGTTCGCCCAGGTGCCGGTACAGCTCGGTCATGAAGGCCTGGCAGAAGCGCATGACCTCGTGGTCGCTGCGGCCCTTGGGGTCGAAGTCCGAGCCGCCCTTGCCGCCGCCGATGGCCAGTCCGGTGAGCGCGTTCTTGAAGATCTGCTCGAAGCCCAGGAATTTCACGATGCCGAGGTTCACGCTCGGATGGAAGCGCAGACCGCCCTTGTAGGGGCCGAGCGCGCTGCTGAACTCCACCCGGAAGCCGCGGTTGACCTGTACCCGCCCCGCGTCGTCCACCCACGGCACCCGGAAGATCAGCTGCCGCTCGGGCTCGCACAGCCGCTCGGGGATCAATGCGTCGACGTACTCCGGATGGGCCTGCAACGCGGGCGCCAGCGTGTGCAGCACCTCTCCCACCGCCTGGTGGAACTCGGTCTCACCGGCGTTGCGCCGGCAGACCTGTGCGTAGACGGCCTCGATGTGTGCACTGGGGTTCATGCGCGCCTGCTCTCCTGTGGTCCGCCAGGCACTCATCCCGTCCAGCGTGCCCGGTCGCTGTCCTGACAACGAATACGGACGACAGGAGTCGCTGTGTCAGCGAAGATGGTCACCGATATCGGAACCCGGGCTTGCCGTCAGCCGACAGCAAGCCGAGGCCAGGTCATCGGGCTCCGGGAGCAGTACGGTCTGGCTCCGAACATGACCGGCAGGCTCGGGACACTGAGCAGACGGCGTACTCCTCGCTGCCCCTGTCGTCGAACACCTGCGCCTCCACAACAGTGATCGGCTCCGCGCTACGCGGGGCGCAGAACGGGATCGACGTCTGCCAGGATGTCGTACAGCGCTGTCCTTTCGCCGAAGCGAACCGTCAGCGGTCCGCCGGGTGACGAAGGTGTCACCCGGGTCGAGCACAAGCTGCAGCAGCGGCTCGAGGGCCTCCCGCATCTCGGCGAACCCTGACAGGCTGTGCCCGGCATCAGCCCGGTCACGCCAGTCATGGCTTCGCCTGAGTTCGGCCAGCGCCACGACAGCCGCACGCCACAGGTCACGGTCCGCCTACTGGCACGCCCCACGGTTCCGGTCGAAGTACCGTCGAGGCGCCCTGGCGGATGATCGCCCGGCCAGGTCCCGGACAGGTCCCGGCCCGTGGAACCGCGGGTACGGCCCCGGCACCCACGGCGTGGGACCTGCCGCGCAGCCAGGACCCACCCCTCCCTTGCAGCCACTCCGACCTGTCTGGAGGCTGATGGGACTCAGCCGCCGCTCTTCCGACGGAACGACCGCTGACTCGCGGCCGGGCCGTGCGTGCCGTGGACCTTCGACGTGTCGGTGTTCGCGGCGAGGTCAGCGGCGTCCGCCTGCATACCGCGCTTGCGCGCCAGCGCCTCCCGAAACTTGCGCTTCAAGTCGTACTGGCCGTCATCGTCGGGCGAAAGGGAACCACTCTCGACGTCAACCGGCTCCGACCCCTCGGGCGATGAAGATTCTGCAGTCATGGTGACCTCCTGGTACTCGGCAGCTGAAGTGCACAGCTTGTCACGGCGGACACCACTCGAGACACCCGCGTCCTCCATCGCCGACCGGTGGCGCGCGTCGCCGGCGCCGGCAGGGCCGGATGTTGTACGCGGACGACATCCGGTGCAACAGCGGGACGCGGCTGCCTGCGACCGTGGCGGGTTGTCCTGTGGCTGCGAAACCAGGTCGAATCAGGCACACCAGGTGGTGGTGTGAAGGCTCATGACCGAAAAGCTTGTGCATGGGCCGGGGTCGTTGGATCAAGCTTGTGCATGGGCCGAGGTCGTTGGATCAAGATGGCATCCTGGCCTGCATGGCCGAACCGATCGCCCCTTCGCTCGCCGATGCCGAACTGGCCGCCTTCGTTGAGGCTGTTCGACGGGACCCAGGGCCTCCCGCCCGTGCCGTGGGTGCGGTGGAGTTGCGGCGTGCGCAGCGGCTCCGCGCTGAAGCCCGGCCACCGGGTCCCGAGATGGCCCACGTCGAGGATCTGGCGGTCGGCTCGGCTGCCGTGGGAGCCCGCCTCTACCGGCCTTCGGCCGGGTTCCGACCGCTGGTGGTGTTCCTTCATGGAGGGATGTGGACGATCGGCGATCTCGAGTCGCACGACCGGGTGTGCCGCAGACTGGCGCTCAGGATCGGCGCGGCCGTGCTGAGCGTCGATTTCCGCCGGGCGCCGGAGCACCCGTGGCCGGCTGCCGTCGATGACTGCGTGGATGCCATCCGGTGGGCAGCGGTCGGCAGAGGTTCAGGCGCCGGTGTCGCAGGCCCGATCGTCGTCATGGGTGACAGTTCCGGCGGAAACCTCGCCGCGCTCGCCTGCCTGCGTCTGCGCGATGAAGGGGGACCGCTGCCGGCCGCCCAGGTCCTGGTCTACCCCAACACCGATCTGACCCTGTCCTGTCCCAGCGCGCGGTCGAAGGCCACAGGTTGGGGCCTGACGACCGACGATGTCGCGTGGGGGGCCGAGCAATGGGTCCCGGACCTGTCCCGGCGCGCCGGCCCCGAGGTCAGCCCGGTGTATGCCGCCGACCTCGGCGGTCTACCGCCCACGGTTGTGGTCACGGCGGAGCACGATCCACTTCGGGATGAGGGCGACGCCTATGCCGCTCGGCTGTCCGCCGCGAACGTTTCGGTCAGACACCGCTGCGAGGCCGGGATGGTCCACGGCTTCCTCACCCTCGACACCCTCTCTCCAGCCGCCGCGGAGGCGGGAGAAAGGGTCTTCGCGGACGTCGCCGACCTACTCGACCTCGTCGGCTGACGCCTCGTCAAGCATCGGCGATCTCAGCACGCTCGGCCAGGTCGCCCTGCAGCGGGTCCGCAGGGGTCGAACCGCAGCAGCGTCGGCAGTGCCACACCCTGGCGCCATGGTGACGCCGCAGACGGTCGATGCCCGTGGCAGCCGTGCTCCTGTCAGCGGCGGCAGGCGGGGCGGTGAGCCGTCAGTCAGTGACCGTAGGGCAGGTCGTTTCCGCGTGGCCGATTGAACCAGTTCCTCGCACTGTCCTGGTTCAACAGGACAGCGATGCCTATCGCGCCGATGAGAGGCAAGCCTCCGCCTCCGGTTCCGTTGGCGAGTCCGCCGAGCGAGAACACGATCTGCAGGCTCGCCAACACGACCGACGTCGTCCGCACACCGCTGCCCGCCCTGTGGTAGGTGAACGCCATGAAGAACAGCGCCCAACCCATCAGGTTCGTGGCGAAGAGCCGGCCCGCCTCCTCGGCGCTGGAACTGAATCCCCACACCAGCACGATCAGCATGGTCAACCCCGCCATGGCCCAGATGACCACCTGGGCAGCTCGCACACTGCCCGGCATGGTCATCGGCGGCATGGGCGCGTAGGCGTACGGAGCGCCATACGGACCAGGAGTTCCGAGTCCGCCCGCCATGCCGTGCGAGGCTGGACCGCCGTACGCCCCCGGGGTGCCGTGGGTGGGCTGCGCAGGGTAGGGCTGGGGAGGAGTTCCATGTGGCGGTCCGAACTGACCGCCGTGGGGCCCGAGGTCACCGCCTTGTTGCCCAGCGGGCTGACCATGGGGATTCTGCGGGGCCGGATACTCATTCGACATGCCCATGATCATATACAACCCGTGACAAAGCGGCCGGCCACCAGCTCCACCGGCCAGGTTCACAAACCTGCCCCCACCACTTGAGAGGCGTGAGCGATCGCAACTTCGAATGGCGGTCACGCGGACACGCGGTGGGGGCCGACGAGCAGGGCACGCAGGGGGGCGGTGTCGGGCATGTCGGCGACGGCCGCGTCGAGGGCGTCGTCCATGCCCTTCTCCCACACCTCGGGCAGGACGAGTCCGGGCTGCCCCGACCACGCGACGTCCGGGGTGGCGTGTCCGGCCTCGGCGAGGCGCAGGTGGACCATGCCCGCGAGCCCGTCGAAGACCTTGGGCCGGATGAAGTTGCGGGCGGACGGCCCGATCAGTCGCGCCGCCTGATGCGGCTTGGGCATGCGGTCGGCGACCGCCATCCAGAGCAGGCCGCGGTCGAACGCGTCGAGTATCTCCTCCAAGCCGGGCAACTGGTCGCTCGCCACCCCCGCGGCCGTGGCATCCCGGCGTACGGTCACCGCACCGTCTGCGCCTTGCGCCGATGAGCGCAGCGCCCTGGCCACGGCGACCCGCAGCGGCCGGGACCAGTCCTCGGCGTCAGCGACCGCGCGTGCCATGACGAGCTCGTCCCAACTCATACGCCGCAGCCGCGCCGCCTCCTGCGGCAGCGTGCGCGCCTCCAGCGCGGTGAATACCCGGTCCCGGTCGTGCAGCAGGGTGAGCGCGGCCCGCTCATCGGCCGACTCATCGGCTCGGTCATCGGCGGGCAGCTTCTCGATCAGGGCGATCCGTTCGGCAGTCGGCGGATGCGAGTCGTACTGGTGCGGCCGCGGCGGACGGTGCCCGGCGGAGAGCGCAGCCAACCGCTCCCCCGTCCGGGCGGCGAGCAACCGTTGGAATCCGCCGTGCACCTCGCCCACAGGCGGCAGCGCTCCCAGCCGCCCACCCATCGCGGCGTACGTCTCCAGGTAGTGGGTGTGCGCGGCGGCGAGTACCGGAAGGATGCGCAGCGCAGCGGCCGTCGCTTCGCGGCCCGCGTGCCGGGCGGCCATCTGGTCGGCGGCGAGCTCCTGTTGGCGGGCCACGGACTGCGAGGTCCGCAGGAACATCCGGGCGTAGCCGACGTACAAGGTGCCGATCGCGTAGTGCAGCCGGGTGCTGCCCTCGCGGAAAACCTCCACCGTGTGCAGTACCGCTTCCCGGCCGCGCATCGTGACACCGCCGAGCCGGGTGTCGAGATTTCCGTAGTGCCCGAACTCGTGGGCGAGGACGGCGCGCAGCTGCGGGACGGTCAGCCCGGCGAGCAGCGGCAGGCCAAGGAGCATACGGCGCCGTCCGGGCAGCAGTCCCAGCAGGCGGCTCTTCTCGGCGACGCCCGCGTTGACCTCGGCGACCAGGTAGAGCTCATCCGGCGGCCGCTCCCCCGTCACGTCGGCGGCGCCGCGCACCTGTTCCCACAGCTCGGGCTGGTCCTGCGGCGCGACCGCCACCGCGTGCGGCACCGGGCCCAGACGCCCTGCCCGCAGAAAGGCGAGCATGCCCCGCAGAATCGCCGCCGCCAGAAGCGCGGTGACGGTCAGGACCATCCCTTCGAACCAGGCCACCCGCGCGGTGAACAGCCGTGTCACCAGCAGCCAGTCGAGCGCGGCCATGGCCGACAGCAGAACCAAGCCCATCAGATAGAAGCCGGCCAGCAGCACGAGTGCACGGACGGCGCGCAGTCGGAACGTCATCCGAAGATCCCCCACAGAGCTCGGCCGGCCCGAATGGGCCAACAACGCTCGCGGATCCTACCTCCGGCTTTCCAAGCAGGTACGCCGCCCCATTGACCACGGCGGACACGGCGCCCGCGGAACGCTCCTGCTGCCAGGCATCGAGGTCCTGCTGGAAGAGAGCTCCAGACCGGCATCGACGAAGCCGGCGTGTGCCAAGACGTCGGCCCGGAGGACGTCGTGGCCGCTCAACACACCGGGCCTGAAGCGACCGGTGACCCGCACAGTGCAGTGGTCGCCATCCGCGTCTTCCAAGTGGATCAGGTCCACCGCGCCTGGTTCGGTCACCGCCGGCCTCGCTCTCTTGCGACGGTCTGGCGTGCGTCCTCCCTCATCGCGCTACAAGCGGGTTTCGATGCAGCCCGGGCCAGGGTCCGCCGGCACGCGAGACCGTGTAACGAGCTCTTACGTTGTGTCCAGGTCGGCGTGCAGCAGGTGGTGGTCCGAGTACGGGGTCGGATGCACACCGTGCTCGAGCGGGACGATGCGTCGCAGGAAGATGTAGTCGAACCTGCTCTGCCAGTCGGTGGTCGGCTTGCAGCCGCCGGTGAGCGAGGGACGGCACTCGGGGTCCGCATCCGCGGCCAGTTCCCACATCCCGGTGAGTTCGGAGGCAGTCGGCACGGCGTTGAAGTCGCCGAGAACGATCGCGCGCTCGTACTGGGCGACGTCAGCGGCGAGTACGCGGGTCTGGTCTGCTCGGACTGCCTCTTGACGTCGTTCGGCAAGGTGTGTGTTGAAGACCCGCAAACGCTGGCCGCCCACAGTGGTGGTGACTGCCATGTACCCACGGTCTTCGGATCCGCCCTGGGGATACTCCACGTTGACGAGGCCTGACAGCGGTGCCGCCGAGAGAACCGCCTGGCCGTAGGCACCCGGACTCCACGGCGCTCCCCCACAACGGCCCCAATTCCGAAGAACCGTCCCGTACTCGACGTGGTAGACCAGCCCGTGGAGGCTCTCCAGATGGTCCCGAATTCTCTCGACGTCACGCACGCACGCTTCTTGCAGGCCGATGACCTGGGGTGCATAGGCGGCGATCTCCGCTGCCCGGTCAACGTTGCTTTCCTCGCAGGGATTGCAGATGTTCCACGTCATGACCCGGTTCGCAACGACATCCCCGACGGCTTCGGCGGGCAGTGACCTGGCGAAGGGGGCACTGCTTGGTGCACTGGGGCCTACGAGCACCATGCAGGCCCCAATCAAGAGGCCCGTGAGCAAACGCATGCCTCCACCTAGCACCATCGCCTCCTCACATTCGAAAATCCATGGCCTCTGACGTCGCCATACACGAGGTTATGGGACGGGGTTGTCAGCAACACATGCGGTATGCCGGACCTCGTTGCGCTCGGTTGAAGAAGCCACGTCTCGACCAGGTCGACGCGGAACGTGCAGCAGCACTGCACACACGCACATCCTGCACTGGTCGACATGGCGCCGACGACGCCAACACCAAGCCCGCCTCAGTGAGCCTTTTCCATCTTCAGTCTGGGCTGGCCAGATGAAGGGTGAGGACGGCCTGGACGAGGCTCGTGATTCGGGTCGTCGAGCAGCGGAGCTTGCGCAGGAGCCGTCAGGACTTGAGGGTAGCGATGGCTTGTTCGACCAGTGCCCGCACCTTCGCATGGGACCGGTTGACGGCCTGCTGACCGGCGGACAGCTTCTCCCATCGGCCGCGGTAAGGCAGGCGGACCGTGCCACCCGCGCCCTGATAACCCTTGTCCGCCCAGCAGTTGATGCCGGCCTGGGCGAGAGCGTCGATGATGCCGTGTTCGCGTGCGGCCCTGACGTCATGGACGGCACCGGCCAGGGCTGGCGAAGCCCACAGGAGACGACCCTTCGGGTCGGCTATGACCTGCACGTTCATGCCGTGCTTCTTATGTTTGCCCGAGTAGAAAGGCTGGTCGGCGGCGATCCTGTCGATCGGCAGAAGCGTCCCGTCCAGGATCAGGTACGCCTTCGTCGACGCAGCCCGTACTGCTTCGGCGAGCGTGGGGGCAAGGGCGGCCAGGAGTTCCACTGCTTCGCTGATGTACCGGTAGGCGGTGGTGGTGCCGATCCCGAAACCGGCCGCGAGCTGGGCGTAGGGCTGGCCGTTACGGAGGTGCGTGAGAGTGAGCAGGGCTTGTCGGCCCGCGCT